>JAACEJ010000493.1 GCA_011682565.1 Actinomycetota bacterium
GGAGGAGAAAATTATATTTATGTGCCCAGTGGCGAGGTCAATGAACCGGTTTTGAACGGATCGGGAAAAACGCGTATTGTCAAGATTTTACCTCCCGGGTCTACAGGCCAGGTAACGCTGACCATGAATATCAATCCCGCTGAGGCCGTGAACCATGGCTGCAATGTTACTCCTGCCCCGGGTCCGCACCAATATGACAGCGGTACAGAAATCAATGTTTACGCTCTGCCGAATGAAGCAGCCGGCTGGTATTTTACCGACTGGTCAGGAGATGCATGCGGAACGGATCTAATCGCTCACCTTGTCATGGACAGGGATAAAACGGCAACAGCTAACTTTGCCGAGTTTAAGCTAACTGTTTACAGGCAAGCAGGGGCCGCAGGCCTTTTATACTGACGAAGCCATTGATGGGGGATTTATAGATATTCTGCCTGTTGTTTTGACAGCCGGTGAAAACGAGGGATGGAATGTATTCAAGATTAATCTCAAAGCGTCGGGCTCCGGCGGTCCGGCCGAAGACGTAAAAAGCGTTACTATTTTCCATGGTTACAATGTGATTTTTTCCGGGCAGTTTGCTGAAGGGAGCACTCAGCTTGAAGCCCCGCTTTCTCCTATTATCTCTGTCGCGCCAGGCGGAACAGTGTCATTAATGGTAAAATATGAGTTTTCCTGGGATCCGGCTACATATTTAACAACGCACAATGAGACCTTTGTTTTAAAAACAGGCGCTGTGACTGCCAAACCCTGGGATCACGATGAAGGATTGATTTCCGGGCAGGCAAAAAGTGATACAACGACCATTTGCCGTGTGAAGAACCTTGCCGGTCACGGGTTTTTCAGCATTCAAAAGGCGATCACCCATTCTACAACAAACGAGTTTGATATACTTACCTGTAGTGATGGGACCTATGAAGAAAATATTCAGGCATCAACCTCGCTTACACTGCGTTCAAGGCACGGCAGAGACCTCACTATCATCAGAAGCCCGCATGAATCAGGCTATTCCAACGGGGTAATTCATGTCTCTGCACAGACTTTCAGCATAGATGGTTTTAAAATTCTCGAAGGGCAGTATGGCCTGACAACCACACAAGGGTTTTCTCATAAAATAACTATAAAAAATTGTTATTTTAATTTAATGGAACTGGATGGTATTCGTCTTGTCAATGTCAATAACTTTTCAATATATAACACAAGGGTCCGAAACTGTATGAACGGATTGGCTTTAATCGATTGTATTGACGGGGAGATTAAAAATGATACATTAACATCGAATGTGGTTGGAATATTTGCAAAAAATGTGTCAGATATTACTGCCAATGGCTGCGAACTTGCCTTTAATAAGCATCAGGGACTAGCAAGTGAAGGATTCTTTAATCTTTATGATAGTTTTATTTATCATAATGGCAGCGCCGGAATCCAAATTGGTCTTTTTGGTACAAATGTACAAAAAGCCGCCTATTCTTATATTCGAGGAAATACTATTGTTTATAATGCTCTCGGTATTTTAATAGATGCAGGTTATGTCGGGAACAAGATATTATCAAACATAATTGAAAATAATAAAAATATCGGGGAAGATATACCTACGAGTTGGGAGAAATATTTAGGCAGCGGCCTGGTAGTATTAGACGGGAGTGTGAATAATAACATTTGTCAAAATTTATTACAAAAGAATAAATATGGGATTGTGCTGGCCCCAAATACAAAAGATAATCGTGTCTGGTCGAACAAATTTGTGGAAAATGGCAGAGCTATCTGGTTGATCAGAGACAATAATTACATTCAGTCCAATGTGCTGCAATCCAACACAGCCAGCACCGGTATTCACCTGACCGGTTCAACCTCCACCGTAATTAACAATCAGATTAGTGATGACGCGGGAGACGGAATTGTATGCGAAGAGGAGGCGAATCCACTTATCGAAAATAACAACATTTTTGATAATACGGGATTTGGCCTGAATAATCAGGATCCCTCTGTCACTGTCAATGCCAACGGCAACTGGTGGGGCAGCGCTACCGGACCAAGCGGCAGCGACATAAGCGGCCAGGTGTCAATTTCCTCCTGGCTTGATGCGCCGGTTTCTCTCACTACTGCGGTATGTTCTGATACAGTCTTCGTCACAGCAGGGGCAGCAGACTCGGTTTCGGTCTTTTTCCAAAATTTCCAATACCCGGATGATGTGATTGATTTAACAGTTTCAGATGTAAACGGCTGGCTAACAGCGCCTGTTGATACTACGCTGGCCATGACAGACAGTCTGGGACAGGATATTTCATTGCAGTTATACTTACCTGCCGGAACTGCATCCGATACAAATGAATGGATCCATTTTACCGCTGTTTCCCAAACTGATGTTTCAGACAGCTTGTCTGATTCTCTGCTGGTTCAGGTTTACGGCCCGGCACTTCAGCGTATCGTTATAAGCCCTGATTCAGCCGTAATAACGCCCGGCACTTCTGTTCAATTCACAGCCGCAGGATTTGATCAGAATGACCGGTTTTATCAGATTACGCCTGTCTGGAGCGCCACAGGCGGCAGTATTGACGACAACGGTTTATTCACTTCCGGAGCAGATACAGGCTGGTTATCAGTGACTGCCGAGGACACAGCGACGCATATTAAAGACAGTGCAAATATTTATATTTCAACAACCACGGGCGTGGAAGACAATACTGCTACAACACCGACAACATTTTCTCTTGATCAGAACTATCCCAACCCGTTTAATCCGAGCACCGTAATCCGCTACCACGTCAAGGAACCCTGCCGGGTCACCCTGAAGGTGTTCGACCTCAGGGGACGCGAATTGCGGACTTTGAAAGATTCGTATCAGACAGCAGGGAAGTATCAGGTTGAGTTTAAATCAAACAGCCTGCCGTCAGGTATCTACTTTTACAAAATAGAGATGGGAAGTTTTCGTGATGTGAAGAAGATGGTAAAAATGCAGTAGTCGTATGAGGAGTAACTTATAAGCTAATTTTGCACAAGGATCGAACTGTGCACCATTTTTTCTAATCTTGAAGGTTGGTGAAGTCACTTGTTTTCTTTGAAATAACGGTTGGTAGTTCGACCTGTGAAAATCTCGTTATAAGGCATAGGAATCGTGGTTGCGGAAATGAAATCGCATACTCTTACAAATTGGAAACACTTTCTAGATATCACACATCATTAGTTAGTGTGTTGAAGAAATAGAGGAAATCACAGTTCGAGTCCGTGTCTGCATACTCTTTCTAATCACTATTGCTAACAAAAACATCAACTCCGCGTCTATGACACCGTACGCTCTTGTACCTCACACCGGTAATGTTGGCGTTATACCAATAAAACTGCAAAAGAAATCTATTATATTCCGATTAATTTGTTTGCTACTTTGTCTGAAGCTTCCTTGATTTCTTTGTGTAAAGAATTACCATGTGAATCCATTGTTACTACGGTTTGGGAATTCTTGCCTAAATACAATTATTTCTTGCTATTTATACCTATTTAACGTACTTTATAACGTACTATTTATAATACAATATAAGGTAAACATATGAGACGCATCAATATTGAAAATGATATCAAACCGCTTTCTGAATTCAGGGCAAATTCTGCCAATTTTATCAAACAAATCAAGGATACAAAAAGACCCCTAATATTAACCCAACATGGGAAAAGCGCCGCTGTATTAATCGATGTTGCTGAATATCAGGCAACCATTGAAAAACTTGAGCTTCTACAAGAAG
>JAACEJ010000494.1 GCA_011682565.1 Actinomycetota bacterium
GTGTTTGCCGAACAGCAGGATGGTGTATTTAAAAAGGCAGGATTTGAAGTTGTATCACAGGCCAGAAAACTGGCGGATGAATCGGGCGCGGATGTCGTGGCTGTGGCGATCGGCTCCGGCATAGAGGATAAAGCCGGCGTACTTGGGGAGTATGGAGCCGATAGAATCCTACTCGCTGATGATGATAAACTGGAAAACTATAACCCCGAAACATATAAAAACGTTTTTGTGGTTGCTGCGCGCGATACAGAAGCTGAGATTTTACTTTTCTCTGCAACAACAACCGGAAAAGACCTTGCTCCGCGCGTTGCTGCTGCAATGGACTCAACCATGGCATCAGACTGTATCGGAATTGGCCTGAACGATGGAAAGCTGAACGTTGACCGGCCTCTTTATGCCGGCAAAGTTTTCGCCCATATTGTGATCGAAGGAAATCCGCAAATCGCTTCATTGCGTCCCAATGTTTTTGAAGCGGTGAAAAGCCGTGAAGGGCAAAATGTATCTGCAGAGAAAATAAGTTTGCTGGATTTGGCATCAAAAATCAACGTTATAGAGGTGAGAAGAAGCGGCGGCGATAAACTGGATGTGAGCGAAGCGGAAATTATCGTAACCGGCGGTCGCGGTGTACGCGGACCTGAACATTTTGATATCATAGAAGAATTGGCACATTCGCTTGATGCCGCTGTTGGCGCAACGCGCGCAGCCGTCGATGCCGGATGGCGTCCCCACGAGGACCAGGTCGGGCAAACCGGCAAAGTTGTTTCGCCTAATCTTTATATTTTGTGCGGCGCGTCTGGGGCCATTCAACATTGGGCAGGAATGTCCGGTTCAAAATGCATCGTTGCCATCAACAAAGATGAAAATGCGCCGATTATGAAAAAAGCCGATTACAGCATCATCGGTGACCTTTTTGAGGTTGTACCGGTGATAACTGCAGAAGTTAAAAAATTCAGAGAATAAATTACCGAGTAATTCGTAAAGTCCAAAAGTGTCATTGCTATGGGCTTAATATTTTGGTTAGCAAAGGGAGAGTTGGAAAATGAACCTGGTTGGACAGATTGTTTTAATTCTCTGTATTCTCGGAGCAGTGTTATTTTTTGCAAAAGAAATCCGTTTGCGATATCGTCTGGTTAAATTGGGCGCAAAAGAACCACAACGCTGGGATCGTCCCGTCGAGCGTTTGGGGTATGCTGTGGGACGAGTTGGCGCGCAGATTTGCTCGATAAAAGACCGCCCACTGGTTGGTATCATGCACGCGTTTATTTTTTACGGTTTTATCTTTTTCGCTGTTGCGACGATCAATCATGTCACCCGTGCATTTGCACCTGAATTTTCCCTCTGGGGACACGGTTTGTTCAATAACCTTTGGTTCCTGGGTGTTGATATTATTGCTGTTTTGACGAGCATTGGTGCTGTTTTTCTGTTTGTCAGAAGGTACATTTTTAAGCCGGAGCCGATCACAAAACCGTGGCCGTTCTCCAGGTCTCCACAAAGTGCCATCGTCCTTGGGTTTATTTTCGGTTTGATGGTCACCTATCTGCTCAACCAGGGTGCCGATATGATCCTGACGGGAAAATCTTTTGCCGCATGGATGCCTTTTTCCCATGCGGCAAGCACCTTGCTGGCGGGAATGTCTATTCCTTCGTTGCCGATCTGGAATGCTGTTTTCTGGTGGGCGCATATTTTAATGGTGCTGGGATTTTTGGTTCTCATTCCACATTCGAAACACTTGCACCTCATTGCCGGGCCCATCAATATCTTTTTCCGTACGCGCGAGCCTGACGGCACTCTGCAAAAAATTGATTTTGAAAACACCGAAGAATTCGGGGTAACGAACGTCGATCAGTTCCAGTGGAAAAATATTATGGATTTTTTCTCCTGTGTGGATTGCGGTCGTTGCCAGGATGTGTGCCCCGCTTATGCGAGCGATAAACCGCTCTCTCCCAAGGTTGTGATGATGAGCATGCGCAAACATATTTTACATGAGGCTGATCATCTCCTTTCCGGCCAGGAAGTGAGCGAACCGGTCATGGATAAATGGCAGACGCCCGACGAGATTTGGGCGTGCACAACCTGTGGCGCTTGTATGGAAACCTGCCCGGTGAAGAACGAACACATTCAGACTATCATCGAACTCCGTCGCGGGCAAATGATGATGGAGAATAAATTTCCGCAAGAACTGGAACCGGCGTTTCGTGGTTTGGAAACAAATTCAAATCCATGGAATCTCGGCATGAGCGAGAGAGCTACCTGGACGGAAGGCCTTGATGTTCCGATCATGGCAGAAAAGGGAGAAGCTGAGTATTTATGGTTTGTCGGCTGTTCCGGCTCCTTTGATGACCGTGGAAAGAACATTTCCCATGCCATGGCAAAAATATTAAACGCGGCCGGCGTTGATTATGCAATTTTAGGAACCGAAGAAAAATGCTGTGGTGACCCGGCCCGACGTGCCGGCAACGAGTATTTATTTCAAATGATGGCTGAAGAAAATGTCGCGACATTTAAGCAACACAAATTTAAAAAGATTCTCACTTCCTGTCCGCACTGCTATCAGGTGATTAAAAATGAATACTCGCAATTTGAGGGGGAATTCGAGGTTGTCCATCACACAGAACTTATTGCCGAGCTTCTCGATCAGGGTAAAGTCAAGTTATCTCCAAATGGCAATGGTAAAATGACTTTTCACGATTCGTGCTATTTAGGGCGCTACAATGATATTTATGAGGCTCCCCGCAAAATCATGAAAGCAATGAGTAATGGTAATCTTGCCGAGATGGTTCATTCCAAAAACAAAAGTTTTTGCTGCGGTGGCGGCGGTGCAAGAATGTTTATGGAAGAGTCTATCGGCACGCGCATAAATCATCTTCGTGTGGAAGAAGCTGAACAAGTCGGTGCAGAGACCATTGGCGTTGCATGTCCTTTTTGCTTGACAATGCTCGATGACGGTGTGAAAGAAAAAGGAATCGAAGAGAATATTCAGGTAAAAGATATTGCGCAGCTTGTTGCGGAGCAGATAGTATAAAGAATTTACATACAAAAAAGTTAAATCTCGAACCTCCTGTCCGTGAATACCGGCAGGAGGTTTCTCATTAGGAACATAATTATATTTGGAAAAAATGTTGAAAGCATCCATAATTATACACTATAGCGAAATCAGCTTAAAAGGGGGGAACCGTGGATTTTTTGAGAGAATGTTAAAGCTCAATCTTCTCCATGCCCTGAAAGATTTTCCGGGCGTGCAGCCGCATTTTGATTTTGGCCGTTTTCTTTTGGATTTGCCCGACGATGTACCGCTCGAAACAGTCGTTGAGCGGATCAAATTCGTAATCGGAATTGCGCATTTCAGCATCGCTTATCGCGGAGATAAAGATGTCGAGATTTTGAAAGAGCAGGTTTATGAAGGTATTAAGAATTATTCATTTGATTCTTTTCGAATCAAAGCAAGAAGGGCGGACAAAAGTTTTTATCTCAATTCCACGCAAATAAACCAAATCGTTGGCGCACGGGTTGTTGAGGGGTTGAGGAAAAAAGTCGATTTGAAAAATCCTGAACTGACGTGTCATATTGAGATATTTAACAATAAAGTGTATTTTTATTTCGGGCGCCACCAGGGGATCCGTGGTTTGCCTGTGGGAAGCAGCGGCAAAGTTGTGAGTTTGTTATCCGCAGGCATCGACTCGCCGGTCGCTTCTTACCGAATGATGACCCGCGGATGTAAGGT
>JAACEJ010000043.1 GCA_011682565.1 Actinomycetota bacterium
CGCTTGATTAAAAATACGAACCGAATATCACTTTTTCTATAAATGCGGTTTCCGGCACGATTCTTTGCCGGCCGCAATTCAGTAAATTCTGTTTCCCAGTATCGAAGCACATATTGCTTCAGCCCCGTGATTCTGCTCACTTCGGCGATGGAGTAGTAAAGTCGCTTGATTGCTTTGTCTTCCATCCGGCCTCGCAATTGAGATTTATCCTCGAAATTACGATCAAAAAATAATGATAATTGCTTCAAGAATCAAGTTTTATTTTTTTGTTTTCAAACCTTGTTTAACAACAACCGTACCGTCGGAACAAAAATCAATGAACCTTTGCAAAGTGCAGTATGCCCTCATGTTCTTCAAATAGATTTTCTGCTCAAAAATCTTCAATGAATCCAAGAGATACAGGCCTATTCTTGGAACTGCAATTTTTTCCGGTACATGAGTTATTTTTTTCCCCATCACAACACCGGCTTGATAGCCATGTTTGGCGCTTGCTTCACAAACACGCCTGTTTGCATTTCCAAACGGATAAGAAATGACATGTACCGGCGAGTTTATTCTTCTTTCCAATAGCATTTTTGAAGCATCGAGTTCATAATCCAGTTCGCGATTGTCCAACCTTGTCAGATCTCGATGCGACATGCTGTGAGAGCCGATCTCCCAACCGGCGTCGTGCATTTCTTTTATGTCGTGCCAACCCAAATGATCGAATTTAAGCCAGCCAATGTTCACGTCCCATGTATTTCTTTGACCAACAAAGCCGGGAATGACAAATAAAGTTGCTTTTATACCGAATTGCTCCAAAATCTTAAACGCGTAATCGTAAACTGATTTATATCCGTCATCAAAAGTAATTGCGATGTGCTTTGAATGATCATTTTCATAAGAAAGATATTCTGAAATTGTCTGAAAAGTGAAGCCTCGATTCAAGGCAAATTCGATCTGCCGTCTAAACTGTTTTGGCGTAACCCGGGTAATGCCCCAATCAAAGCGAGTATCCACCATGTGATAAGCAAGGACGCTCAAGACTTTAATTCTGGTACGATATCTTTCAACGGTGTAAACGGGATATCAAAAGCATCGGAAACACCTTTAAAAGTGATTTTTCCGTCCAAAATATTTACACCTTTTTGAATGTCGGCATTATCAACAACCGCTTTCACCCAGCCTTTGTTTGCAATCTCGATTGCATAATGTAAAGTAGCATTCGTTAAGCCTATGGTCGATGTCATCGGGACGGCGCCGGGCATATTTGCTACGCCGTAGTGAATCACGCCATCAACAACATAAGTGGGATATTCGTGTGTTGTTGGCTTTATCGTCTCTACACAACCTCCCTGATCAACCGCGACATCGACAATAACTGCGCCGGGTTTCATCAATTTAAGCATATCACGTGTGATCAAGTGCGGCGCTTTTGCACCGGCTATGAGTACTGCACCAATAACAAGGTCTGCCTGTGCAATTGCTCCTCTTATTGTGTACGGGCTGGATTTTACCGTGCACACATTTTTGGGCATCACGTCGTCGAGATAACGCATTCTGTCGAGGTCGAGATCAAGAATTGTCACATTTGCACCCATTCCCGCAGCAATCTTTGCGGCGTTATAACCCACAATGCCACCGCCAAGGATGACCACATTTGCCGGCTTTACTCCGGGAATCCCTCCGAGAAGTAGTCCTCTTCCGCCAAGCAATTTTTCCAAATATTTTGCCCCTTCCTGAACTGCCATGCGACCGGCAACTTCGCTCATGGGGGTGAGCAATGGCAAATCGCCATTTTCTTTTTCAACTGTCTCATAGGCAATACACACGGCCTGGCTGGCCATCATGGCTTCTGTCAATTCTTTCGAAGCTGCGAAATGGAAATAGGTAAATACAATCTGGCCCTTGCGGATCATAGCGTATTCTTTGGCTAACGGTTCTTTAACTTTCATGATCATGTCAGCTCTTTGGAAAATTTCAGCCGGCGTATCTACAATCTCTGCGCCCGCGTCAGTGTAATCCTTATCGGTAAAACCGCTTCCAAGACCGCCATTTTTTTCGACGAGAACTGTGTGTCCATTATGCACAAGAAGTTCAACACCTCCAGGAACGACGGCAATACGATTTTCATTCGCCTTTATTTCATTGGGAACGCCAATTATCATGATGCCCTCCATATTAATATTAAAATTGATGGGGTTAAATGGGTTTTAATATGATGGTACAAAATTGTGAATCGTCAAAATATTGCTGCGCTAAATTTGTTATTTCATCTGATGTCACATTTATTATTTTAGTTAATACTTCTTTCAAAGTCAAGTGCGGACTGGAATAATATTCGTTTTCGCCAATTTTCCTCATCCTGCGCGCACTGCTTTCCAGTCCCAGAAGGATGTTCCCCTTGACCTGCGATTTAACCCTGTCCAACTCATCTTTTGATACGCCATGTTTCGCGAGTTTCAGCAGTTCTTTGCGCAATAATTCGATTGCATCATCCGCTTTTTCCTCGGAGCAAGCCATATAAGTACCCCAAACGCCGGCATCCCTCAGTAAATCCGTAAAGCTATAAACAGAGTAGGCGAAACCATATTTTTCGCGAATGTCCTGAAAAAGTCGTGAACTCATTCCGCCTCCAAGCAAAACATCCATTAAGGCAATAGGATATTTGCGTTCATCGTTAAACCCGAATGTTCTGACACCGAGGCAGATATGGGCCTGTTGAAGACCATTGACCTGAATATTATAAAGCCCTTTTGCCGGCTTTGGCAGATCGGCATTCCGATATCCCGGCGAATTATTTGACACGGTAGAAATGTTTTTTAAAACAAGGTCAACAAATTCCTGATGGTCGACATTACCTGCGGCAGAAAAGATGAGATGGTTTGGGGTATAAAAATTTTCACGATAAATTGCGAGATCATTGCGGGAAAATGATTGCACATTTTCTTTGGACCCGTAAATAAAATATCCCAGGGGGTGATCCGGAAACATTTTCTGATAAAAAAGATCCATGAGCAATTCCTCAGGATCTTCCTGGGCATGATTTATTTCTGCAATAACAACATTTTTTTCAAGCTCCATATCGTTTTTATCAAAACGCGGATTCTGTATCAGGTCAGATAAAACATTTATGGCAATATCCGTATTCTCATCCAGCACCTGTGCCGAGTAAACGCTGAATTCTTTTCCGGTGGAACCGTTAATGCTTCCCCCCAAAGATTCCAGGCTACAGGCAATTTCCATAGCACTTTTTGTTTTCGTGCCTTTAAAAAGCAGATGCTCAAGAAAATGTGAAATACCGTTGTTACTTGTTGTTTCGTCGATTGTCCCTGCTTCAACCCATACACCGATTGATACAGAGCGAACAAATGGCATCCGTTCGGTTACGATACGAATGCCATTTTCTAATACAGTCCTCCGGACCAGAGAATCCATTTTCATTTATTTTTTATTCATCAGTTAGTAATACCTTCCGGCTCAGATCGAGCTTTCCATCCCGTTCTACTTTTAGCAATTTCACCCGAACTTTATCGCCAACGTTGAGTACATCCTCAACCTTGTTGACGCGATGGTTCTCAATCTGGGAAATATGCAGCAAGCCTTCTTTGCCGGGCAGGATTTCGACAAACGCTCCAAAGTTCATGATTTTTTTAACAGTCCCTTCATAAACCTTGCCTGCTTCCGGCGCCTCTGTAAGAGCTTTTACCATTTCCATTGCTTTTTCCGCTGACTCGGATTCAACAGAAGCGATTGTCACTGTTCCGTCGTCATCAATATTTACTGTCGCACCGCTGCTTTCGGTGATGCCACGTATTGTTTTTCCACCTGGTCCAATCACAGCGCCAATGGCGTCCTGAGGAATCTTTAAAGTATGAATTCTCGGAGCATGAATTGAAATATCGTCACGAGGAGCAGAAATTGCCGCGTCCATTTTGTCCAGAATGAACATGCGTGCTTTTTTCGCCCTGGCCAAAGCTTCACTCATAATTTCCGGGGAAATACCTTTGACCTTGATGTCCATCTGGAATGCAGTTATACCCTCGCGATTCCCGGCAACTTTAAAGTCCATGTCGCCCATGTGGTCCTCGTCACCAAGAATATCAGTAAGCACAGCAACCTTGTCATCCTCTTTGATGAGTCCCATGGCAATTCCGGCGATATGTGCTTTTAGGGGAACGCCTGCATCCATAAGAGAAAGCGAGCCGGCACAAACAGTAGCCATGGACGAAGAGCCGTTGGATTCCAATACATCGGAAACGACCCTGATCGTGTACGGAAAAACGGCATCAGAAGGAATAACCGGTTTGATGGCACGTTCTGCCAGGTTACCATGGCCAATTTCGCGTCGACTTGTTCCGCGTATGGGTTTCACTTCGCCGGTACAAAAGGGTGGAAAATTATAATGCAGCATATAATTTTTCCAAAACTCGCCTTCTAAACCTTCGACCATTTGCTCGTCGACTTTGGTTCCAAGAGTTGTTGCAACAAGAGCTTGCGTTTGTCCCCTGGTAAAAACAGCAGAACCATGCGCTCGCGGCAAAACGCCCACTTCGATGGTAATTTCACGAATGTCATCCGGGCCGCGACCGTCCAGTCTTTTATTTTCTTCAAGGATCATTTTCCTGACGATCACTTTTTCCCAATCATGGATAATTCCCTTGATTGCAGATTCCTGCTCAGGAAAATTCTCTTGCAATTGTTGCAAAACATCTTCCTGAATTTCCTTTATGGCTTTCCGTCGATCCTCTTTAACCGTTATATTGAGACTGGTTTCCAGGCGATTACCAACAATTTCCTTAACGGCTTCTTCAAGTGCAGAAAGATCTTCCGCTTCAGGAATTTCTATTTTTGGTTTTGAAACTTCAGCCAGCATTTCTTTTTGCAGTTGAATTAACTTGCGAATTTCCTCCTGACCAAAAGATAATGCGTCAATCATATCTTCTTCTGAAATTTCATTTCCTTCACCTTCCACCATAAGAATAGATTCTTCGGAAGCTGCGATAACAAGATCGATATCACTTTCAGCCCTTTCGGAAAAAGTGGGGTTAATGACGAATTCGCCATTGATTCGCCCAACGCGCGCTCCGGCAATCGGACCCTCAAAGGGTATATCGGAAAGCGAGAGCGCTATTGAAGCGCCCGTGATGCCGAGAACATCAGCATCATTTTCTTTATCGGCAGATAGAATTAAGACGATAACCTGCACTTCATTCTTGAACTCTTTTGGAAAGAGCGGTCGAATGGGTCTGTCAATTAACCGTGCACTCAGAATCTCTGTTTCCGAGGGTCTTCCTTCACGCTTGAAAAATCCACCCGGAATTTTTCCTGCGGCATACGCTTTTTCACGATACTCAACAGAAAGAGGAAAAAAATCGATTCCTTCACGAGGGCTGCCAGAAGTCGTCGCTGTTGCGAGCACTACTGTTTCTCCGAATTGAACCCAAGCTGAACCACCTGCCTGTTTTGCAAGTTTTCCTGTTTCGATGATAAATTGTTGTCCATGAAGCTCTATTTGCTTTCTATGAACCATTATTCCTCCATATCTCGGAATTCACTGAAAATTACCTCAGTTCGCCCCGTGTATTAATAATGAACACAAATAGAAACGTGTTCTATTTGCCGGACGACACGTCCGTTTTTTTCTGAACCTTTTTTGGTTCTTCGCTTATTTCCTTTAAATTTATTTTCAATTCTTTTAAAATGCTGTCTTTGACCAAATAAACCGACTTTGAATCACCGGTCTTAAGATAAACCTGCTTATCCCCATGTTTCTTACCAACAAGGATTTCGCTCAAAAGTTTACCTTTGCGGTATAATCTTCCGATAACCTGCGGTTTCGCCAGGCCATAACGAGCCAATGATTTCGGTGCATCGCTCACAAATTCCTCTGCCTTTAAATTTGCAACCGCAGAGGCTATGGGCGTAATTTTCCAATTTTTCGCTTTGCGCTGAACAGGTTGCTTTATGAACCATTGATTGGCTGTATCCTTTTTGCAGGCAATGGTTGTATTGGAAAACTCGATCTGTAAACTATCCACTGCAGAGGAGACAAAATCTGCCAGCTTTTTATTCCTCAATTTTGTAATATTGGGAATCATGACATTAACAAAAGAAGAATCCACAAGAAAAACGGGCTTTCTGGAATCATCTCTGGCATAATATTTTCCATTATGTTTTTTGCCAATCAGCAATGTTTTTTTTGCCCTGTTTTCGCCAAGGAAAAGCTCGACTGTGGCTGCCGGTTTGGCCAGACCATATTTTCCCACATTTTGCGGGTTCTCATCGACATATTCCTTGACACGCGCAGAAAGCAGTCGACTGACAATTTTGTTGACTTGCGAAGCATCTGCATTTAGTTTCATCGGTTTTGTGAGTTTCCATTTCGAACCGTCTTTTTCCAGACTAAAAAATCCATTTCTATTTTTCAAGTCGATGAATTTGATCTCTTTTTTCTCAAACCCCAAAACCTTCTTATCTCTCAAATCAAAAAGCTTTTTTTCGACGTCCGATTGCAAACTCGTTGTTGTCAAAAATACATCTGGCGAACCGGATTTTCTGGCAAAGATAAAAGACCCTGTCGGACTTTTATCTCCAATAAATAATGTGTCTGATGCCCCATCATGAACGATGATCATCGTGCCCTTGGGGGGCTTTAATCCGAATTGCGAATAATCGTTCGGATCGGATGAAACGACTCGTTCGGTTTTCGCCCAATTGAACGTGTTTACAATCGCATCAATTGAACTTTTCTCACCCTCTGTCTTTATCGGCGCTACTATTTTCCATTCGCTGCTGTCTTTAACGACATGAATGCCGCTTGGCTCAAGATATATTTCGTTGATTTTATTTTTATCAACGTTGAAAAGTCTTTCTTCAATTTTTTTCTCTTCGTCTTTTTTCTTGTCCTGCTTATTTAAAAGCATAACACCGGCAACGCCGATAACAAAGACCAGGGCCAACATGAGCGTTGTTTTGAATTTCATACGACTCCCTACTCCCTGTTTTTATCAAATTCTATTAACAAGAACAGGGCTTCAAAGGTGAAGCCCTGTTTATGATTTATTTTCTTTTCTTGTAAACAACAATCCCTAATGCAAAAATAACCAGCGGCAATAAAATGACGCCCAAATACAGAATTACTTTTGATTGCTTTTGTGTCAGGTTCAGACGACGATCTTCCGGGTTCCGGGCACGAACGGAAATGAGATCTTCTTCTTCCGACAGCCAGTTCATTGTATTCATGAACAAGCCACCGTTCCCCTGATTTTGAAAATATCCGTTGCTGGCAAAATCCGAATCTCCAAAAACTGCAATTCGGGTTTTCACTTGTCCCGCACCCAAATTATATTTGTCTTGCTTTTTAATCGGGTTTGTCGCAGTCTTTTCGGCGATGGTCAAAACAGAAAGCGGACCCTTCAAGTCTCTTCCTTTATCGAATCTAACGCGACCGTCTGTTATAGGACTCGTTTCACCCCAGCTACTTGCGCTGGTTTTTGCAACTTCGGTCACCGTAATTCCGCTCGGCACATTTTCTGCCTTGGAAATAGAACGCGCTTCCGGAAAAAATGTCATCAAACCAAAGTCTTTGGCGATGTCACATTTTTCATATTTTGAGACAATCGGAATTGTGGGACCAGCGCCAAACAACTGGCCGATACCCGAAGCATCCACAATTAAATCGTTATCGACTTTGATGCCCCATTTTATCAGAAAATTACCATACCCGGCCGGACTTTCAGGGTCGAGCATGAATAATACTTTTCCACCGCGCTCAAGGTACTTTTCCACTTTATCCGCTTCAGGCTTTAAAAAATTTGTCTGCGGACCAGCAACGATCAAAAGTGCACAATCTGCGGGAATCGAATCCGGCGGCTCGGTGAGCAAAATCTTGGCAACCTGATAACTTTGATCTTCCATTGCAGTTTTCATTTTGCTCAAGCCGGATTTATCGTTGCTGTCGAAATCCTTTTCACCGTGGCCGGTAGTGAAATAAATCTTTTTAACGCCCTCGCGCGTAACTTTGATGAGCGCATTTGTAATGTCTTCCTCGGTAGATTTCATCACTTTTTCAGATTTACCATCACTCTCAATCAGAATAGTACCGTAGCTTTTGATTCCATTTTTCTTTGCCAGCCCAGGTTTTTTATCCGGATCAACTAATTCAAAGCTAAAGCGCGGTGAATAGTGAGCATATTCCGTTAACAACTCTTTTGCCTGTCTTTCTTCTCCGGATTTGTAAAACCCAATGACTTGTACATCCTGATCGAGATTTTTTAATACTTTCCGGGTTTGTTCCGCAAGGCTGTACTGTTTTGCTGATGTGGTATCATATCGCAATGTGAACCTGTTGAATATGATATTAATAACGACCAGTATGCCGAAAATGAAAATGATCATCAGCGCCGCATTACTGCCAAATTTTGCGGAACGGCTGCTCAAATTCGTTTTGATTTCGTTGAATTGGAGCACAACATAAGCCAATAACAAAACAACTCCAACGATCATGATAATCGCCGTGACGGTTGTCATAATTGCATTAACAGAGTAAACGATTGCTCCGATAAGCAGCAGAGCCAGGCCAAAAAGGCCACCATAGTTTGCATATTTTTTCATCATCTGCCCCTCCATCTTGATGACTCTATTGAGACAAATGAAAGGAATAATCCCATTGTAATGAAACTTAAATAATAAACGATATGCTTTGTGTCCAGAACACCCTTTGCAAAGTCTTCAAAATGTTCAATAAGCGAAAAGCTGGACAGTACATGTCCCAGGCCGGGGCTAACCATAGCGGAAACCCAGCCGATAGCCCAGAAAAACAAGATGAAGACAAATGTACTGGCAGCAGCAATAATCTGGTTATCCGTCAGGGTCGAGAAAAAGACTCCAAAAGCGATATAGCTTGAACCAAGCAAAAAGAGTCCCAAGTAACCCGTCAAAACCGGACCCAACTCGGGATTACCATAGATGAAAAGAAGAATCATGTAAACGCTTGTGAATGCCAGCATCGCCAGAAAAAGCGTCACTGCAGCAGAAAACTTGCCCAGAATTGACTGCAGATTGGTTATCGGTGATGTCATGAGCAATTCGATAGTCCCTGTTTTCTTTTCATCGGAATAAAGCCGCATGGTTATCATTGGCAGAAAAAAAGACATGAACAAGCTCATGTTTTGGAAAAGGTTTCGTATCGCCATCACGTTCACGTTTAGTTTCGGAGGCGCCATACGATAGTATTGCGCCTGCATATCTGCACGCATGCAATATTGAACAAAACTTGTTACAATCAGGTAGTAAAAAACTCCTGTAATCAACAGAAAGAGGCCAATTATAATGTACGCAATTGGAGATGAGAAATATGATTTGACCTCTCTGTTGTAAATGGCCAAAAATTTTCTCATTGGACTGGTTCCTCCTCTTTTGTCGTTAAATGCAGGAAAACATCTTCGAGGCTCATCCCCTCGGGTGTTAACTCATAAAGGTTCCATCCATTTTCAATTATGGATTTCACCAGCACAGGACGTATTTCTTCTTTGCCCTGTCCTTCAACCAGCAAAGTTGACAGCTTTTTGTTGCCCGGGGCGTTTGCAGGTGTAACCTTTTTAACACCCGGTAAAGAACGAAGCTTCTCCTCCACTTGGTCACGGGGAGCATCGACAACAACTTTGAAACGCATGGACCCTGATAATTTTTTCGTCAGATTATCCGGTGAGTCTTCTGCTACCACTTTTCCCTTGTCGATAATGACGACCCTTTCGCATGTCATGCTTACTTCCGGCAAGATATGCGTGCTGAGGATGATGGTGTGGTTACCGGCAAGGCTTTTAATGAGTTCCCGTACTTCGATGATTTGTTTTGGATCCAGTCCAACGGTTGGCTCATCAAGAATGAGCACGTCCGGATTATGAACCAGGGCTTGTGCAAGCCCAACACGCTGTTTGTACCCTTTGGAAAGCGTTTTGATGACGCGGTTGCCGACATTGGTCGTGCCGGTTTTGCCAAGCGCTTCATCAACGGCCTTTTTCCGATTTTTGGGTTCAACTTGTTTAATTTTCGCAACAAAGTCCAAATAATCACGAACGCGCATCTCCTGGTAGAGAGGCGGATTCTCCGGAAGATAGCCAATCCTCTTGCGCACTTCCATAGACTGATCATGAACATCAAACCCTGCTACTTTGGCGGTACCTTTTGTTGCCGGCAGATACGTTGTCAACACACGCATCGTGGTTGTTTTACCTGCCGCATTCGGGCCTAAAAAACCAAGGATCTCTCCCTTTGCAACTTCAAAGGAGACATCATTTACCGCCATAACCCGACCGAAATAACGTGTTACATTTTGTACTTCGATCATTTTTCTTAACCTCCTGTTGCTACCTTATCGGTAGTGGTATAGGTCATTTGGCAGTTGTTTTCCGGCGCGGGATTGGGAAATCCCAAGTCAGTGAATTATTCCCACGCCATGAATTTTTTTCACCCAAATGTCGTACTGCATTGACTGTTGTAGTGCGGCATCGGTGGAAATATAGTGCATTGATGCAATAAATACTTTGCTTACCTTCTTAACCCAAGTTCCTTGATGAGTGATCGGTATCGCTCAATATCTTTGGACTTGATATAATCCAAAAGCCTTCTTCTCTTGCCGACCATCTTCAGCAATCCACGCCTGGAATGAAAATCTTTGGAATGGGATTTGAAATGTCCAGTAAGATCACTAATACGGGCAGTCAAAATCGCTATTTGCGCCTCTGTACTTCCGGTATTCTTCGAATCCTGGCCATATTTTTCAACGAGCTCGGTCTTTTGCTCTTTTGTTACCGGCATTTAAACCTCCAAAATTAGCCTTTTACCTGCGTCAATATTTTTAATGATTTTTGTTTATCTGCTTCAATTTGATAGACCAGTTCTTCCGTCGAATCAAATCTGGCATCTTTTCGAATAAATGAAACAAAGGAAAGCTCTACTTCTTTTTCATATAAATTTTCCTGAAAATCGTCTGTAATATGAACCTCTATCACTTTGTGCTTAAGATTAAAAGTCGGACGATTTCCAATGTATGTAACGGAACCGTAAACATTTTTATCAATTTTTACGCGGGTTGCATAGATTCCAATTTTTGGAACAAGTTTGTTTTCAGACATGGGTTGAATATTTGCGGTGGGAAATCCAAGATCGCGTCCTCTGCCGTGCCCGGATACCACTTTACCGCGAATGGAATACTGCCGTCCTAAAAAAGTATTCGCCTGTGTGACGCTAGCATCCGCCAAAAGGTTTCTAATTTTTGTACTGCTGACAATTTGTCCGTCTAATAATAACGGATCAACAGCATCGACTTTAAAATCATGAACTTTGCTCATCTTAAAAAGCAGTTCAAAATTTCCAGTTCTGTTACGACCGAAAGCATGATCATGGCCGATGATAAAATGTTTCATATATAATTTTTCAATCAATATTTTGCGTACAAATTCTTCGGGAGAAAGCGAAGCCAGTGCCGACGTAAACTGCAGAACAATCAATCTGTCCAGACCAAGATTTCTCAAGATGTCGATTTTTTCATCCCTGGTAGTTAGAAACTTAATCTGCGGCTTATCCTTCTTCATCA
>JAACEJ010000495.1 GCA_011682565.1 Actinomycetota bacterium
TTCAGAGAGCGCCTCAAAATAGCGTTTAATCAATTCAAGATAATCCTTTGTATAACCTTCTTTCTTAGCCCGCAGCAAATCCTGCTGCAAACGGCTGCGCTGTTCACCCAAATTTTGGGGCAGTTCACCAGGATTGATCGCAATATAATTCTTTGCGGTTTCTGCTTTTCGCTTTTTGCTGTATTCACGTTCACGCATGGACTTTTGTGCATCCAGCATTCGTGATAAAATCCGATTCTGTCTCTCTATTGTCTCGCGCGACACATGCTGTTGCGAAAAATCCTTTTCCACTTTTTTCATATCATCGACAATCTTGTCCATGTTGCCCAAAATTTCCGAAGAATTGCCGGCTTCTTTCGCCAACTGCTGCATTGATTTTCGCACCTGCTGCTGCTCTGCGGCCAGACGCGCCATGGCCGCCTGTTGCGCGAGACTCATCTGCTGCCCCATCCCCAGTCCAAGTGTCTGTTGATTGATGCCCTGCTGCTTCTGCCCCATTTGACTCATTTGCTTCATAAACTGTTCCATGCTCATACCGGAACCACTCCCCTGCATCATCGAATTCATTGAACTCTGAATGCCCCGAACGGCTTCGTTCAGTCCGGCCATAGCCTGTCCCTGTTGACTGGCCGCACCCCTGTTGTTTCTGTTTTCCAGCGAACTGAGCGCTTTTTTCATATTTGCCGCGGCCTTGCCAAGAGACTGTCCGATCTTTGGACTGATGTAGAAATTTTCTTTGGACATTTCGAACATGTTATCCAGAGTTCTGGAAAGAGCTGAAGATAAATTGTTTTGTTTCTCTGCAATTTTCGGCGCCTGGGCGCTGTTTCTGGGAAGATCGCGCGTTGCATTCATCAGGTCTTCCTGCATTTTGGAAAGCTCTAAAAGATTGTGACCACTTTGTTTCAGGGCCCGCATTGCCCGACGCTGTTGCGCCCCGCTTAAAGCATCCTTTGCCTGTTGCAGTTGCTGTCCCACTTTCTGAAAAGTTTGACCGAGTTGTTCAGATTGTTTTTTTGCTCCTTTCGAATCACCGCTTGCCATCATTTGTTTCATCTGATTCATCTTTTGCTGAACATCCCCGGACTGCATTTCCGCTTTTGCAGCATCAACATTTTTCTCCGGCATTGCCGGCATATCCGACATTTCGGATTTCAAATCATCCAAAAGTTGAGAAAGAGCGTTTGCATCTTTTTGTATTTCATCCTGTTTGCGAAGAGATTTGCCATTGGAATCCTTTCCGGCTTTATCTCCGAGATCCTTTTCCCGCCTGGCCAAATCCTCAGCCATCTTTGCGGCCTGATCCAGTTTTTGTTCTATTTTCAATCTTTTCAAAAGAGCAATCGATCTTTCTAGACTCTTTTGAAATTCCTCGTCGGAAAGCTTCAAATCTTCCATCGCTTTTTGAACGAGCTTTTGATCAAGATTTTGCATGGCTTCGGCAACGTTCTTCATCGCCTGCTGAAGCTCCGGCGTCATAATATCCTTGAAAAGCTGCTGCAACTCTTCATATTTTTTCATTGTTTCCGCCGAGACGAGCTCGTTCTTTTCCATCTTTTCGATCATATCGTCTAATTTTTCAGAAAGCTTGTCCAGTTGCTTTTGTATTTCCTGTTTGGTTTTGAGCGCATCCTCAATTTCCTGCTTCTGCTGCCAGTTGATATCCTTTGCTCGCTTCATTTCCAGAGAAATTTGATCTATTTTATTCTTGAGTTCCTTGCTTTTTTCATAGACATTTTCCATTTGTTCGACCGCTTCGTCATGATTCGCTGCCAATTCATCATACAACTCGGACATGGAAGGAAAGCGCGCGCGGTAGATTTTGCTCCTGGCTTTCTTTGGACCGCTTATATTATCGTTATCATAAACCTCTGCAAAGTACACAAGAACATCGGTCGGTAGCATTTCCGATTTTGACAGATCCCAGTCCAAAGAAATATCCAACTGATCACTGCCGTTTTTAAAACCCTGCAAATCCCGAAAAACATAGGCATTGGAATCAGCCTCGCCCTGCCCTTGCGGCAAAATTTGCCAGGCAAGACGCATGCGCGAAATGCCAAAATCATCCTGTGCCTGAATGGCAAGAGGAATGCGCATATCTTCCCCCAAATCAATATCTTTGCCGGGGACAGCAATGTTGACAACAGGATATTGATCCGGAATGACTTCAAGATGATATTCGATGGGATTGATGCTTTGGTTTTTGTATTTATCCTGCAGGTGAAAAACAAACGTGTCGTCGGACAAAAGCTTAAAACGGCCTTTCACACGATTGTCTGTGATTTCAAGTGGAATCTTTTTTCCTTTTCCGAAAGAAATAGTCCCCAAAGCTATCGACTTGTTTGCCTCACCGCTAACCTCGATCAGTGAACCTTTTAAAGCGCTGACATCGCCTATATTTTCTTCCAAAAAATAAGGCTGCAAACGCGAATAGGCCGGAGGATTTACTTTGACCTGCAATCGCCGCAAAAGAGGTAATTCTATTACGAAAAGTTTATACTCTTCGGTTTTTTGCTTTTTAATAGATATAGAATAGCGCAGCGAGTCGCGTAGTTCTGGAATAGTATAGCGAAAAGTATCATCAGGGGCTTTCGCCAGATTAATGATGTCGGAATTTGAAAACTGATTTAAATGGAGTTGAACCTGGTCAATTGCGGCATCAGAAATCCACACACGAATGGGGACATCGGAGCCTTTTAAAACAATTTTATTGCCCGGCAAAACGTGTATTTCTCGAAATTGCTTTTCAGAAAAATCATGCCGGGGATTCAAAAGACGCCAGGAGGAAGATTTTAAATTTGCAAAGGCAAAGAAAGAAATCAAAACGGCTGCAAATAAAACAGCCAGTGCTGAACGGATCGTTTTTAAAAAACCAGAATAGTTAATTTTTTTGGTAAAATCTTCCCGAGTCAATTCCCGGGCAACATCAGATATTGCGGCATCGATCAGTTCAATGGAGTATTTTTCACGATTGCTTTTTAGTTTTTCAAAAATCTGCAAGGCATTAGCCAGGCGATCGTTTATCCCCCTAAAGTGAGCGCCGACTTTGATTGCGATTTGGTTCAGAGATGGCTTTTGCGGGCGCACGAGAAGAGAGAACAACGGCCTTGTTATAAAAAATGAAAAGGCAATCAAAACAACGAGAAACAGGAAAATTAAAATGCCTGTTCGCACAAGTGCATTGAAATGAAAAAAAGATTCCAGAAAAACAAAAACAAACAGAACGGGAAGAGTAGAAATGAAAAACCATAAAACTCCCTTGTAAAAAGACAGGAGCTTTTCTTTCAGCCTGTAAGCGCGAAGCTTTTTTACCAGTGCATCGTATGTCGGTGTTTTGCTTTCCATTTTAATACATCAATGCATAAACTATGATATTCGTTCCCATCTTAAATGCCTGTTCACGTTTTTGCGGAGGATCATTGTGAACCTGAGGATCAGCCCAACCATCGGATATATTTGTATCGTAGGTGTAAAAAACAACCAGGCGACCATTGTGAAAATAACCATATCCATGCGGCGGCCCGCCATCATGCTTGTGAATTTTTGGCAATCCATCAGGAAAATCATATTGAATATGATAAATCTTGTGCTCAAACGGCAATTCTACGAGTTGCTTATCAGGAAAAACTTTTTTCATTTCCCGCCTGAAATGCTTATCCATCCCGTAGTCATCATCAGCATAGAGAAAACCACCATGTGTCAGATAATTTCGCAGGCG
>JAACEJ010000044.1 GCA_011682565.1 Actinomycetota bacterium
GTGTCATTGCGTCCCACAGAGCGATAGATACGGTACCCCGCAAAATCGACAACACCTGTATCGTGATCAGGAATCTGGGAAACGTCGCTCCATTCCAAAATCACACTCTTTTCTCCTGAAGTTACTGTCAAATCCGGTGGTTGTGGTGCTTCCGGCGCATCATAGGGAGATCGTCCATTTTCTATATTTCTAAAATACCTTCTTGTCGCCTGACTGAAATATTTGAATAATGAATCCCGTCCTGTGGCCACCCATCGATCTTTTTCTTCATCCGTTATACCATCCCCGCCTTTCCAATGTGTCCACCAGGAAAGTCCTATTGAATTACATAAATCATAGTTTAATCCATTCACACAGAACAGCATAGCAAAATGAATATCACTGCCAAAAGGCATTTCATACGGCCCAACGCCGACATAAGGATACGGGTCTGCTACATTCACAGGATCATTGGGTTCGGTAAAGCCCATTTCCTGAGGACTGTCCATGTGATCACCACTGAAAAAGAACTTGTAAGCATCTTCGCAGGAGGAGAAA
The DNA here is from genome assembly GCA_011682565.1 of Actinomycetota bacterium. Classification (GTDB taxonomy): domain Bacteria; phylum Zhuqueibacterota; class Zhuqueibacteria; order Residuimicrobiales; family Krinioviventaceae; genus Hydrothermomicrobium. Next base: position 538 of record JAACEJ010000044.1, read on the forward strand.
CGTACACTTCCCGGGCGCCAAACTGTTGAAAAGGGCTGTGACAAATCGTTGCTTTCATCATCAGGGCTTTTATCCGCATGAAGAATACCCATGCCAAAATACTGCGGCGATAAAAGCCGCCCCATACCCGGGCTTGGATCCAGAAAGCCTCGATTCATATCCGGATCACCGATATCATCCTCCCCCGGATTCTTGTTATTATTTCCATCCCAGACAATAAATACCCGCAGCGAGTCGGCTGTTGGATCACCTTTAGGGTGAAGTGGTGTGCCGTTTCCAATGTAGTCAAGATAATTTTCACCGTAATATTCCACCCAATCATCGTTAATACTTTCCCATACAGCCATATTTTGTCTTGCGCCCTCATAGCTGACATGCGTTTGAACCATATAGTTAAAACACACATTATGCAAAAACTGATTCTTCAATTCAGCAGTCGCTTCATTTCGGTTAACATTTCCCGAATTTTTAAGAACAAAGTCAACGTACATGTACATATCGAAAGGATAACCCGCATAAGCATAATAGGTTTGCGTACCGGTGATGCCAACATCCATCGACCATCTGATATACAATATTGCATCACTGATCAGATTCGGATCCAGTTCATCATACGCTTGCCGGGGCGGTTGAACTTCACCATCAACAATCAACGTTGGCGGTGGTTGACGTAAAACAATTTTAAATTCATGCCCGTAATTTCCCCAACGTGCTCCTGCGGGATGAACCAGGTTGCTTTGATTGACGCCTCCTACCAAATAAGAATAATGCTTATTTCTCCAATCAGTCCAGTCTTTCATTCCGTAACTCAATCCCCCCTGCCTGACAGTCCCGTTCATCAGGCGATCTTCTCCAACAAGACTTGTTCTGTAGTGATTTCCAGGCCAGGCGAAACACGCTTCCCAGCCGCCACTTGGTATGTCCTCATCTTCAGTCCACAATTCACCAATGCGCAAATATTTTCGCCCTGTTATGTGCTGCGAAAAAACAACATTTGTATTTAACAGCATGATGATAATAATGCCTGATAAAACATTAATGGATTTTTGTTTGATTATCATATAAATCTCTCATCCAGATGCATTCGGCGTACTTTTAAAAACCCAAGCCAATACTAAACTGATTGATCACACCAAGAGCTCCCATGTCGCTAAATGCATAATCAAATTGCAGTTTGATATTCATATATTCCATCTTTAATCCAAGGCCGCCTGTCAAGCCTTGTGTATCGTAATTAGCCTTGTAACCGGCGCGCAAAGCAAAAAACTCTTTGTATTGATATTCTAGACCATACACCATACGTTCAGCATAATCCCGCGGATGCATGACATCACATGCAAGTACAAGTCGGTTATTTTTCGCATTCGGGAAAAAGACCTCGTTAATATCCATTGCCAAACCGAAACGAAAATTCAAAGGGATCGGCTTGTTGGCAAAATTTTGCACGCTCATGCCAATGCACAAATTTTTAAATCCGGAATTATAGTAGGTGCCAAAATCATAAGCAACGACGTCTGTGACGTTATTAACATTTCTTTCAGCTTCAAAGTCGGAGCCGACATACTCCCAGATCGTGCTTGTCCCTAGTTTTTGATAGGCATACTTTGTTTGTCCCCCTATAAAAAATCGATCTGTAATTTGCCTTGCATAGCCAAGGCCAATTGCATACTCTCCAATATTAAAATCTCCAAGGCTTTGATATCCCTCCCAGGCATGTGCATCTACTATTGTGCGTTCAAAAGATCCATAATTCGCAGTCATGTAATCCAATGAAAAGTTGCCAAATCTGCCGGCGTTATAAACTAAAACTCCTGATTGATAGCTGATATCTGCTATCCATTGGGAATGATTGAATGCCAGCGCTAAACCATCAACAAAAGCTGTCCCGGCAGGATTATAAAAGATACAATTAGGATCACCACTGATAGCGGTGTAAGCACCTCCCATTGCAACAGCACGCGCTCCTATTTCGAACTTGAGGAATTGAAGTTTGCTCTGCGCTACTTTTTTCATCGCGAATGTTGTTGTCGAAATTGTTAGAATACAAATAACAATGATGAGAACTGAGATGATTCTCTGTTTCTTCATGGCATTAACTCCTGGTTATCGAGTAAAATTAAATCTTAACCCAAAATAAATTCTGATGGGGCCACCTACACGAGCAAAGTAATTATCACCAGGCTTTTCTGCAGGTCGTACAATATCATGGGCTTTATAATGACCCACCCGATGTTTACTTTTTTCGATTGATTTCAAGTATTCATACTGCTCTTTTCCCGGTCTGTCATTTGGTCCACTTAAGACCTGCCAATTTAAAAGCTTTCGTGAGAATAAATTGCGCACATCCAAATATAAATTTGCGTTGACACCTTTCAGCATTAAATTCTTACTTATATAAAAATCACCTCTGAAATAATTAGCATTTTGCATATTATTATATATAAACGGGCTGTTATCCGGATTCCATGTCCATTTGTTACCTTCCGCCCAATTTATAATGCCATTTATACGCAATCCTCCAAAAATTGGATGTCCCAGTACTCTTGGCCCCCAATTATTCGGCGTATGTAAATCTATATTTGCAATAAAACTCGGCGTCCATTGCCATAAAAAGTCATCCGGCCATAAGATTTTGGAAAATTCAGATACATTTTGTGGATCGCCCTTGACAAATCTTGTCTTATATCCAATTTCGCCGGCTTTTTGGCCTCTGAATTCGGTTTGAAGCCAACCGGTAAAAAACCTGCCCAATCGTTTATACAGCCTGAATTCCCAACCAATAATGTCCTCGTATTTCTTATTGTCCCACGTATAATATCTCTGGGTTGGATTATCTGAGAATACATTTTGGTAGTAAACATCACCAAGTTCATCGGTAACATCTTTGTAATAAATTTCTGAATGAATCAGGTAGTTGTTAAATAACACTTGTTCATATCCAAGCGAATATTGAACTGTTTTCGGAGGTTGCAGATCCGGATTGCCCCTCCATTGAAGATTCGACCACATTCTGGGATGCGTTTTGAATCCATAGCGAAATATATTATCCGGAGCAGTATAAGCATGACCATAATTGAAATAAATCTTGCTATTCGCTGTCATTGGATTTGAGATACCAAACCTCGGACTAAGACGATAATATACTTTACTTCTTTTATAATCCATGCGTTGAACATTTTGCCAATAATTTGTTATGAAATAGAAATTAGAAAAGGGATCATTCGGCATGTAACTTTTGGAGTTTGCATCAAAATATTCACCCCTTAAGCCAAAATTTCCGACGAGCCCTTTAATTTCTATTCGGTCTTGAAGATAGAGTGCGCCATAGCGAGGGACTTCTCTAAAGCTGATTGCAATATCCTCACCTCCACCCTCAGCTTCAGTGTACTTTTGCGCATACTCTCTAATTTGATAATAATCGCGCTCCATAGCGCTTTCAGAGAAATAAAATCCGGCCTTTAAGAGATGATATTTATTAACCTGACTTGTAATATCCCCTCTGAAAAGTGTGTTAGATCCTAATGAATGATCGACATCGTTTGTCATCGCATCAAAATCAACTCTACCCACCTGATCATCATTGCTGGTGACACCAGGATAGACCCAGCCATCTGGTGTTTCATCCCAAAAACTCGCAGGGCACCATATTTTATCACCTTTATATAATGTTGTATCACCAACAATATAATGGCCGGTTGTCGAATCCCAAATTCCCGGAGCATGTAATGTATCACTCTGAAGAGTATAATATTCGGCAGCAATTTTTTTTATTTTTGTTGTATCTCGCAAGGCGCCATGATCAAAATTAAATTTATTATTGCTATGCGAAAAACGAATTTCCAAAAAGGTACTAGGTGATATGATTTGCTCAAAACGCATTCCAATGGTAGACATCTTCGAGACAGCCAAATGATTATTCTGTGTAACATAAGAACCCCCACCACCCGTTCTCATAACATTGGGCTCGTAAGCTCGCGTAGCATCCATAAATCCTAAACCCCATGTATCCGAATCCATACCCAGGAAACTTAACTTTGTAGAGTTGGAAATATTATACCTCAATTTATACATCAAATTTCTTTCCTGGAAATGATCACGGGCACCGGGATGTGCATAGGCAGTATAATCACCGCGGTAGGAAACCAGAAAGGATAATTTGCTTAAAAAAGTGCCGATACCAGGCAAGTCAGCTCCGGGCAAAGGACCATCAAATGTTACATCAATAATATTGTCAGGTTTTTCACCTTCCGGACGTCCACGATGCCGCCAAAGCCACAATTGGCGTCGTTGATTAGGAGTCATATCATTTGTCGAATCACTATCCTCATATTTCTGTTCCGAAATTTTAGGCCAGCCAATAAATTTATCTTCAGGATTTGGAAATTTTTCTCTCAGGATTTTTTCATTCATCGACCAGTCGCTGCCATACATTAAATAATATTTGTCCTCAATATATTTTTTAGGACCATCATATCTATAGCCGGCCGGGCTATACTTCCAATCCAAAGAAAAGTTATAGTCGGTTCCGCCTTCTTTTGTTACTACGTTAATTAATCCGGACCGTAATTCCCCATATTCAGCTTGAAAACCGCCGGTTTGAATAGTAATTTCTTCGATTGCTGTACGGTTATAAGATAAAAACGGTCGATTAAATGTATTGTCTTTCATGGCAAATCCGTCCAAATATGCCATTACCTGGTCATTTCCACCACCTCGAATGTCGATTTTATTATCATAATTATTTATGGAAACTCCGGGAGATAAAGCAAGAACTTCCTGAATAGTATTTCGGGGTAAATTTTCTGTTTCTTTAGTGTTAAGGATCATTTGGCTGGCTGAAACATCTGCCTGTACAACCTCACGTTTAGCAACAATTGTAACTTCCTGGCCTTTAATTGTTTCTTGTTGGAGTGCAAAATTAACAACTATTGTTCGCCCCATGCTTACGAGTACATCAGTATAGCGCAACTGTTTATACCCCATCATCTTGGCAATAATTGCATATTTTCCTGGTGGAATATTAATGATAAAGTATTCTCCTACAGTGTCAGAAGCTGCTCCCATCGGACGCTCCAGTTCTGTGATTTTGTTACCACTCCAACCTTTTAAAATGACATTGGCACCCGGTAAACTCTCCCCGGTTTGGCTGTCAGTAATTTTACCGGAAATTTTTCCGGTAACACTACCAAAAACAGAGTTAATCGATATACTGAAAAAAACACATAAAACGAGAAAATAATGATTTTTCATTATGACTCCCTCTTTCAATTATGATTGTTGAGAAATTATGAGATATCAATCAATATTGCGTCGTATCTTTACTTTAAAATATATTGGATTAATAATTGGGTCGTGTTTGTCATTTAGAAATTAATAATTGATTTAAAAAATTAGTAAATTTATTAGCGACCATAAGAAATGTTGTTTTGGAATTGCCTGAAAAATCAGAGATCAATCGATTTCCGAAATCGATTGCTGGATATTATACAAAAAAATATAGTTCTTGTCAAGAAGATTATCGATTTTTTGTAAAGTTGTGCAAAATATTTTAGTTTTTTTTGGGGGGCTTGGATGGGAAGGGAGTGAGTGATTTGCAACAGGCGATGACTTGCTCGTGTTTCGGTTGCAATTGCGGCCAAATAAGGAGTTCGGATTATTGAAACCGTGACGAGTTCAGTAACATTTGCTCAGCCTCCTCAAGTTCGCTTTTCGTATCAACACCAAAACCGCTAAAATGGGGGTTTTCACATTTTGTTTCAACCACATAAATGTCATATCCATTTTCTAAAACCCGCAATTGTTCGAGTTTTTCAATCCGCTCAAGATTGCCAACAGGTAATTGAGAAATTAATTTTAAAAATTCTTTTTTGTACGCATATAAACCTATGTGTTCATAGACTACAAGTCCATTTTTGTTTAGCGGGTAGGGAATGAGTGAGCGGGAAAAATAAAGAGCATTGTTGTTTTTATCAGTGACTGTTTTAACCACGCTTGGAACACGCATATCTTCTTTCCGGATTTGTTTCACTATAGTCGCCATATTAATTTCATTGTTCTCGAGTATGGTTTTTGTGAGCTCGTCAATCATTTTAGGGTCAACGAAAGGTTGATCTCCCTGGACGTTGATCACATAGTCGATGTCAAAATTTCGTACTGCTTCGGCAACTCTATCGGTGCCACTGCGATGATGAGGGGAGGTCATCACAACTTTTCCTCCAAAGGAATCAACGAGAGATTTGATACGTTCATCATCCGTAGCAACAATTACTTCTTGCAGTAACTGCGCCTTGGAAACTTGTTCATAAACACGCTGAATCATGGCTTTACCGCTGATTTTTAACAGCATTTTACCTTCCAGGCGTGTGGACCCATATCTTGCCGGAATAACTCCAATAATTTTTTTCATGAAAATTCTCCAAAACTCATTTTTTATTAAAATTCGAGTGCATGGCTTGTTACGCTTTGTGTTTCTTTACCAGTCTTTAGCTGCCAAGAGCCTTTTGTGTTGACTTGCCAATACTAAATTTGCTAGGCAAAATAATCTTTTTATACTTGTGTTCATCAGGCGATTGAATATGTTGGAATAACAAGTCAAAGGCGCGCTTGCCCAATTGACCTATTGGTTGAGAGATGCTGGTTAACGGGTATGATAAATAAGGGGTGGATTTCATGTTCGTGAAACCTACAACGGAAACATCATCAGGAACCGATAATCCTGCTTCAAAAATAGCCTCGAGGGCTCCTACAACAATTACATTCGCAGAGACCAACAGAGCCGTTGGTTTTTCCGGCAAATTTAAAATTTCTTTTGTTGCTTTATAGCCGCCCTCGATGGTACATCCATTGCCGACAATAAGATCCTGGTCGATCTGCATATTATATTTTGCAAGCGCCCCTTTATATCCTTTCTCTCTATCCTGGATTGCAGAAGATGCTTTGCGTCCACGAATAAATCCAATGCGGCTATGCCCTAATTTTATCAAGTATTCTACTGCTTTAAACACATCATTATAATCGTCAGTGACGACTGCGTTTGTCTCAAAATCATCGAAATATCGACTGGCAAGAACAAAAGGAAAATTCTCCTCTATTAATTCTTCAAAGTGATCCTTTGAATCCTGGACGGGCGTTATAACCAATCCTTCGATTCTTCGTCTTTTGAGCATTTGTATAAAATTTATTTCTTTTTCCTGGATTTCGTCGGTATTGCAAATAATGAAACTATAATCTTTTTTCTCACATTCAATCCCAAGACTTCGAGCCATACCGGCATAAAATGGGTTAAGTATGTCGGGAATGATCAAGCCAATTGTTTGCGTCTTTTGAAGTCGTAAATTGCGTGCCATCTCATTGGGCGAATAATTAAATTTTTTGACCGTTTCAAATATCAATTTTCGTGTTTTTTCGCTCACATTAAAATTGTCGTATTTACCGCTTAATACACGCGAAACAGTGGAAGGATGAACGCCTACCTTTTTTGCGATATCTTTTAATGTGACCGCCAATTGAACTCCTTGTTGTCAATAAATCGATTTAGGAAAAGGTTTTCTCTAAATATAATATAATACGATGCAAGTATCAAGTGCTATTTCCCTTTATCGGGCTATTATCAGTTTTCCAAACGCCTCAGAATGATCAGACCCTTCAGAACGAATAAATGGTGAATCAAGCCGGTGTGCAATTATTTTATACAGGTAAACGCCATTTGCTAACGGATCGCCGTCGGCATCGGTGCAATTCCAGGGTTCTTCAGGGAAAGAATTAAATCCTCTTTCGCCAAAGCCGCTTATAGACAGGATTCGCCTGCCGGCAACAGTGTAAATATTAATGGTTATCTCACAGTCGCAACTTAGATCAAAAGTGAAAAAAGTCGCGCCTTGTGATGGATTCGGATAAGATAACACGTTGCGTATACTAAGGTCTTTTGGGATCACCATAATCTCAGCATTCCAAAAGCCGGGATTCAGAGCATTATCCCAGACAGTGAATGAGAGAGTATGTTTTCCAACCGGTAGTTCCTCAATTTTATAGCTGAATCGTCCTGTACTTTTATTATTATCCTCAAAATGAAAAAACTGATTTGGCTCAAAACCCGGTAATGTTTCGCCATCAATTTTCAGCGTCATAGAGTAAACGGAAGAAAATGGTTGAAAAATACCGCTGGCTTGATCAACAATTCTTCCCTCGAGTGAAAATGGTGTTGTGACGGTAATATCCGACTCGCCGGAAGTTACTTCCATTCCTGCGATAGAAATGCTGACGTTGGGACCAATACTATCTCTATGGGCTCCACGGATAAGAGAATCTGTTTGAACGTATAAGGAGTCAACGCTGCCGACAAAACTTGAAATCGAATTGCCGCCTATGTTTTCCTGCCAGGCACACGCAGCAACCCTGCCGAACTGTCCACCTGCGCTTGTATCCGCTGTGGTAAAAAAATCGCTTTCAAAAAAACCTTGCTTCACCTTTGCTACGCCTTTATAAAGAAGCTTGCCCGGCCACTTGTACTGAATGTCGCCAAATTGCATGTTTACAGCAGAATCATATAAGCGAATTGAGCAAATACCATCAAAGTCGGTTATGCGATTACCGTTGGTTTGTACCTCACCTTTAATTGTTACTCTCTTTGTCAGAGCAATTGAATCGGGATGGACTTGCAGGGCTATGGAACTTTTGGGTATGGCTAAACGTTGGGCCGGATCACCAAGCAAAAACATGATTTCGGTTTGATCGGGAAATCCACCCATCGTTTTTGCTTCAAGCAATGTCTGGCCAATAGAAAGAGCCGCGCGGGTGGAATCAGCGAAAAGGCGCTGATAGAACTCCTCATTAACTCGAAATGAAGCCGCATGCATGGTCCAGCGGGCTGAGCCGATGCATGAAATAGCACCTCCTTGCGGGTGAAGCAATAAATATTCTCCTGAACTGACAATGCGCGGATCATCGAGCAAAGCCATCTCGCATGTGCCGGCAAAAAACAGGGGAAGCCGACTACCATTTTGTACTTTAGCCAAATCAATAGGCGTACGAAAAAGATTTTCATGCGCGAACATATTCCAGTTGGCGTGGCCAAGAAAATTGATGTACAACGTCCCCTGGTTTATTGTTGATATAAAGTCGGCCTTTGCCAGGGGTTTGTCGAACACGCGGTTCCAGGAATAGTGATTCAGGTAGATTTTTCGTAAATCAAAGTCTTGCGTCGCTTTTAAATTCGCCAGCTTTTCGGTGTCTCTTAAAAATACCATATCTTCAGGGAAGAAATCTTGTTTGCGGTAACTGTCGTCAGCCAGCAAGGTGATGACACTTCGCCAACGTCCTGAGGGCAGGGAGGTGTCATAGTTGATGATCTTTTCGACTACAACAGCCAGTTCTTCTGTGGACTTTACCGGCAAGCGGCCGATGATCATGTCCATTTTTCGATCATTGGTCAGATTAACGAACCAGTCATCGCTTACTTTAATATTATTTTCGTAAGAGGGTACAAGCAGAGGCAATCCAAGGTTTAAATTATCCTTATAATCAAAAGTTGCATCGCCGACGAGAAGAACGTAACCTGGTGCCCGATTCCAGTTCTCAAAAGCATACTTAAAAAAGTTCCGGATAGCGACGGGATCCACAAGACCATTTGAAAATTGATCATAAATATCCGAGGTCGTAATCATTTGAACCTTTGGAATTCCATGATGGGGCCAATATGAAGGGTTCTGTCGATGTGCCGCTAGTCGATCAATTTCGGGGCCGAGCAGCGATTCATGTGTGATGATTAGATAATCCGCTTCGTTATCAGTGGAGAGCAAGTTGAAACGATGGCCTGCCGCTACAGGTAAAATGGATGCGGGCCGTTGGTATTTCTGCGGGATCAAAGCAATATAATAGCGCTCATCATCCGAGATAACAGAATCAACAAATGTAACAGCCATGGTCGACGTATCGACAGTAACACCGGCCATTTGCGTAACGGAGAATGGATCTGAAATATCGTAAATCATAACATCGTCACTATTAAATCCATCAATCTCATATTGAAGTTTGCCATTGCGTGCGGAAGATGAGAATGTCAGTGAACTATCGACTGCTGTCAGGTGTTGCCAAAACGTCAGTTCATACCAGTCAAAACCGACTGAACTTTGGTCGCCTTGTAATCTGAGCATTAAAGTGTTTTTGCCTTTTTGCAATATTTCGTCGAGATCACATTCCACAGTTTTTCCCAGTGTATAGCTGATATCGACATTTTTTAAGAACTGTCCATTCAGATAAATATCAAGCAGATGATGATTTTCGCCCAGGCCTTTGAGCCGCAATAAAAGTTTTCCCGCTTTGTCCGCAATCACATCATTAAGGTAAACAGGGTAGCGGCGCATTGCCGAACCACTCAGCACGTCCCACATCCAGTCGATACCGGAATTTCCCGGAAGTGTTTTTTCCTTTTCTTCGAATTGGCGTGCAAGAAAATCATGGACAACCTGCAATTGAGAATTTGAATTTTTGTTGATTTCACGCGTGGACATTTTTTTTCGCTCGCCTTGCCCGACATGAAGCCAATATATATTTTCATTTGTATAATGGTTGATATAATGCCGTTGTCCGGTTTTTGTTTTTTCCCAGCCGGATGCAGATTGAGCATAGAATAGTAAAGCATCGTTTGCATCGAACAGACCATTGCGGTTTTTATCCCAAAAGCGTGTGGCGATTTGCCGAAGAGCGGGTGTTGGAGACGTCAGTTGCGGATTTAATTCGCGGCCACCGCCATAATAAATTTGCAATTGACCGGCATTCACACCGTCGGTGGAGACACCAAGTTCTTGAAGCCTCTGTCCGTCGATCTGATAAATGCCTTCCTTGCCGATAGCGATTTTAAACCACAAACCGGATTCATTGGAAGTGGGAATCTGCCTGGATAATAATGTCCGGCGAGATTTTCGTTTCATCGAGTAATTTAAAAACG
>JAACEJ010000496.1 GCA_011682565.1 Actinomycetota bacterium
TAACGCGAAATACACACAACCAAATAGAAAGGATTATAATATGAATCGCACTGTTTTTTGCATAAAATATGGGCTGATTGTTGGGCTGCTTGTATCCGCACCACTCCTGATGGCCCAGGAAAATGAAGCGGAACTCGCTAAAAAAGCGCAAAACCCGGTCGGAGATTTAATCAGCCTGCCGCTTCAGAATAACACAAATTTCAATCTTGGCCCTGATAAAGACCGCACACAGAACGTCCTGAATATTCAGCCGGTCTGGCCTTTGAACTTAAATGAGAAGTGGAACCTGATCACACGGACCATTGCGCCGGTCATCTCTCAACCGGACTTGACTTCCGAAAGCGGCAGCACCACCGGCCTGGGCGATATCAACTTCACCGCTTTTTTGTCCCCGGCCCAACCCGGCAAGTTGATCTGGGGCGCCGGGCCGGTTATCCTTTTGCCAACCGCAACCAAAGATGCGCTGGGCGCCAAAAAGTGGGGCATAGGACCGTCTGTTGTTCTTTTAACCATTAAAGGTAATTGGCTTTACGGAATGCTGGCGAATAATGTCTGGTCAATCGCGGGAGATAGCGACCGGGAAGATATAAATCAGTTTCTCTTGCAATATTTTATCAATTACAACATGCCGAAAGGCTGGTACCTGGTATCGGCGCCAATCATCACGGCAAATTGGCAAGCGGATTCCGAAAATCGCTGGATTGTTCCTTTTGGCGGCGGCCTCGGAAAAATATTTAAAATTGGCAAACAACCGATGAATGCCAACATACAGGCATTTTACAATGCAAAAACACCGGAATTCGGGCCGGATTGGTCGACCCGATTTCAGTTGCAGTTCCTGTTTCCAAAATGAATCAAGAATGATTCTAAACCACCAAATCAAAGGAGGTTTTATCATGAAGTTCTTCACAGGGAATTTATTGTTGATTCTTGCCGTTCTGGCAATGAGCTGTTCATCCATCAGCGTAAAGCATGATTACGATAAGGAAGCAAATTTCGCTGTCCTGAAAACCTTCGACTGGATCGCACAGCCCGGCAATGCATTTGGAAATGTCGATGCAGCCCGCGCCAGGAACGACCTGCTGGACAGCCGGATTAAAAATGCCGTTAACAGCCAGCTTGCTGCAAAAGGCTACCGGCAAGACAGCGCAAATCCCGATTTCTTGATCGCTTATCATACCGGTTTGAAAGATAAAGTCAATGTGAGCAGTTACGGATATGGGTATTATCCCCGGGGACGTTATTATGGCGGCTGGGGCGGCACCGGCAATTATGTGGATGTTCATCAATACGAGGAAGGCACCCTGATCTTAGACTTTATCGGGGCGCAAGACAAGCAGCTTATCTGGCGCGGAGCGGCGACCAAGGCCTTAGAAAGCAAGCCAACCCCGGAAAAGATCGAGAAAAATATCAATAAAGTGATTAGTAAAATTTTATACAAATTTCCACCGAACGGCAAGTAATCGCATTAAAGCCGGTTACAATGTGCTTGCAGCCATCAGTCGTCATAAGGGCGAAGGAGAGCTGTTGCGGCTATTTTTCTCTTCAAATAAGCATAAAACGGAGGCACAATAATGAAAAAGCATCTCAACCGACAGGTTTTATGGTTAACTTCAATACTCATATTAGTTTTCTCTATGACGGCATGGGCGGATACGCTGGTGCTCAAAGATGGCCGGGTACTGCAAGGCACCTTTAAAGGCTGCGCGGAAAACGCCATTCAGTTTGAAGTCGACGGCAAAATACAGCAAATCGCGCTCGCGGAAATTACTTCTTTGGCATTTTCTCCCCGGGCAGCCCAACCGGCGCCTGCTGAGCAAACACCGCCACCGGCCACCGGTCCCGTAACCGTACCGGCGGGCACTGTACTGATGGTTAAAATCGATAAAGCGATTAACACCGCAACTCATAAGGCCGGGGCCACGATTACCGCGGTTTTAGAAACACCCCTCGCTGTGAACGGCAAAGTGGTTGCACCCAAAGGAACCCAGCTCTACGGGAAAGTGATCGAATCTGTTGGCGGCCGGGCCATCGGCAACAAAAAAATCGTTTTTCAATTCACCGGCTTGATGATTAATAATCAATTGCTTCCCATTCAGACAGGTGTTCTTGGTGCAGAAGGCGGCAAAGGCGGTGTCGCAAAAACTGCGGCCGCCGGTGCGTTGATTGGTGCCGGTGTGGATAGTAAAGACCGGAATAAAGGCGCTAAAACCGGCGCGTTAATTGGAGCAGGCGCCGCGATGGTAGGCGGCGGCAAGCACATTCAAATTCCGGCAGGTACATTGGCAGAAATTCCGATCGAGGCGCCTTTAACGATTCAATAATGCTAATAGGCAATCTCGTTATTTATGCCTTGACATTATCGTTGCCAAGTATTACTTTATTCCGTAAAGACTGTTTTGTAATAACGCGTCGCTTTTTATCATTCTGGAAGAATCTATTCTGACAGTACGTAATTACTGAGGAATCAGGTCCTTACCTTGTCACAAAATGGATTCCTACTGAATGACATAACGGTCACATTTTAGCCTTTAACGAGTATATCTCGAGACAGAAAGCTTTTCTTCCCAGAAGCTCAACTTTTTTCTTTGTCATTGCACACTGTAGCGTAATTCGCATTTACAATCTAAATGACCCAGGGTGACAGATGCTTAAACATCCAACCAATTTTGTTGCCAAAATCCAGGTTGTCTCACTGTTACTCATCATCGTTGCTTTTGCCACGCCCGCCCATGCTCAAAAATCCAGCATCAACATCCTTGCCGGGCCAACCGCGGCGACCCTTTCCGGCAGCTACATTCAAGGCTCCAGTGGCCTGGAAATGGGCTTTTCTTTTTGGCTCACCATCGAGCGCCGGTTCAACTCCCGCTGGGCATTTGAAACCGGCTTTGGCTGGGTGCAAAAAGGCGGCAAAAAAATCCTTCTATCCGGCGACGACAGCCAGACATACGGCTTTCAAACCTCCTATTTGCAGATTCCCCTGCTCATTCGTGCTACCTTTCCCATCGCCGGCGGCCCCTGGTATATCGCACCGTACACCGGTTTGGCAATAGGCTCGAATGTCGGCTGCAAACACAAACTCAGTGATGAGCTCGAGTTTGACGAAGAACCCTGCGATGAAAATTCACCTGGCGGCAAGTCCAAAACGCTGGAGTTCAGCATCCCGATCGGTGCCCATTTCTGGCATGAATTCCCGGGCGGATCCCGTTTTATGCTGGATTTGCACTATGAATACGGGCTGACAAACGTGTTCACTGCCGCAGCAGATGCCGGGCAGGTGGCGAGAAACAATGTGCTGGTGGCTATGTTCGGATTTTCATTACCCTTGCAATAAGGCTCGCAAAAAATGATCAAAATAAGCTTCCGTATTCCGATAAAGCATCTGCTTCTTTTGCTCGGCTTGGTCGCTTTGGCAAGCGCCGGCAGCAGTTCGCTCCGCGCCCAAAATCGCGGCAATCCGAATTGGTATGTGCGTGCCGTGCCCTATCTCTGGTTTTCGAATCTCGGCGGCGCGGAGACCCTGGGTGCGGACCTCGGCCTAAACTATGTCGCCGATTTTGCCATACCGGTGGAAGACACGGTTCTGGAAAAAAGCTGGGCTGCACAATTGGAACTCGGCAAAGGGCGATTTCGCGGCATCGTCAACATCTCCGAAGCCAATCAAAAGAATTCAGCCGAGATTGTCAGTG
>JAACEJ010000497.1 GCA_011682565.1 Actinomycetota bacterium
AAACCGCCGGCTACACCCCTGCCGCAAACTGCAAAGGACTGTAAAAAAATAGTCCCGAATCCAAGCAACCGCTTGAATCCGGGACATTCATAATTTTGGAAAAATTATACAACTTCATTTAATTCCATATTTATCTCCTTCGTTAAAGATTTTATACGCTCTCGCGATAGTTCTTTTTACTCTCCATGGTCTAAGCATTGCGATGGAGCCGATAAACACGGACGAAGCGCCGGCATCATAAAGAATATTCACATCGCGCGAAGCAAGTATGCCTCCGCCGGCATTGATTGGTTTTCTAATTCCAATCCGCCTTGCTTTGCGAACCCAATCAGCCACTAATGGAAGCAATAGTTTTCCGGAAAGTCCGCCTCCACCCAAATGAGCAAGTGGAGAGTTATCAGAGCCAAACAAACCTTTGCAAGCGATTTTTTCTTTAAAATGTTTCCAGGGCAAAGTGTTTGAAACGCATATTGCGTCGCAACCCAAAAGTTCGCTGATTTCTTTGGCAAATTCAAATGGAACAGTAATATTGAATTTCGGCATAAGAGGTATATCAAGTTCTGAAGCGATTTGGATTCCTTGTTTTATCTCCTTAGAAAGTTCTTTCAAATTCAAACCTACATTTGGGCAAGAGTAATTAATCTGCAATCCTACATCAGTGTGAAAAAATGGAAGATTCTTTTTAAACAGTTTTACGAATTTCTGTAGTTGAATTATTCTTCCTTGTAGCGACGATGCTGTCGCCATAAAAGACAAGAAAAATGGTTCTTTGCGACATTGCCATTTATTTACTTCAAACAATGCTTTTGCTCCCGGACCACTTAGTCCTATTGCGTTAAGCGCTACTCCCTTAAAAAAATTTATTTTGATGCAATTCGGTTTAAACTCTTTTGGAGTTATGCCATCTTTTTCAAAAGACATATTTCCAATTGTTTTGTTTAACGCTGTTGTTTTTGCAACAAAAGCGCATCCGTCAAAATTAAGCCCGAAAGGGCGCAAAAACTTGTGATACCAATATCCCTCTCCAAAAAATCCCTGTACACCCGATGCGCCAAGCACCGGACCAAAATTAATTCCTCTTAAAATCATGGCTAATTCCTCCTTTTCTTTTAATTGTTTATATTTTTATATTAATGTGCCTAAATACCGATTTTTATCTATAATAATTCATAGCATAGTTAATTCGCAATATCAATTATTATTATTATTGTCGCTTTAATAAGTTTTGGATTAGGCAGATTGTCCAAAATAAGAGAAAATAAAACACCAATTACCATAGAAACCGCCAAAAGTGCCAAAGCCGAAACCGCCGGCTACACCCCTGCCGCAAACTGCAAGGGACTGTAAAAAAAATAGGTGTTAGTTGCAAAATTTAGAATGAAATGCTAATTTATTATTGTATATTCGGCTCATTGAAAACTTATAAATAGCTAACCATAAGGAGGCAATATGTATGATCATGTTATGAGAAATGAAATAACGGAATGTCAGATATTTTTAACTCGGAGATGTAACACAAGTTGCGGAGCATGTAATCTACCGATGTCAGGCAGGGGATTGAAAGAGCTTGATCTTGACGGCTGGAAAAAGGTATTCTTGAACCTTGAAAAACTTGGCATTAAAACAGTCAAGTTGATGGGTGGGGAGCCAACAGAGATTGTTATGAAAGATCTGATTGAACTTATCAGATTCGTTAAGAACAATACAAACATCAAACTAGCCCTGCTCTCCAATTCAAAATGGGATAAATCTCAATGGCTTGAAAGATTATGCTCGGCTGGCTTGTATGGATATTATGCCAGCGTGGATACTGTTACTGAAGGCGCGATTTGCCAGGATTCACTGGAAAAATCGCAAAAGGGTTATGAGATGCTTCTGCGATTGAAAGAAAATGGACAAATTCCTTTACTTGCGGCAAATGTTGTTATGTCACGGAAAAATCTGAATGAGATTCCTGCGCTAGTGGAACTTCTTTCTGAACAGGGATTTTACATCAATCTTTGTTCGCTTCAAACTTTCACAAATCCCGCCACTTATAATGGTAATGTAGTTGAGTATAATTTCAGGAAAAGTTGGAATCAATTTATGTTCACTAAAACTGATATGCTTGGATTGGGAAGAATAATCGTAAAACTTTTAGGTTTACAACGAAATGGAGCAAAAATTGCCGTTCCTAAGGATTATTTAATGATGATGTCGGTTTATGGAGCGCGCGGCGGAACTTGGCAATGCCAAACATTTTCCCAGCTTCGCGTGGACTCAGACGGAGCGGTTATGCTGTGCAACGAGTTTAGGTTTAGAGGGGAAGAATTGCCCAATCTAAGCAAACCCATCGCTGATTTTAGCGAATGGAAAAAAGCGTTAATCGGGCATTGGTATCACGAACGCAGAAAATACAACTGCCAATGCTATTGGTCTTGCTTTTTGCAGGCGGAAAATAACATTCACATCGGATCAACAGAATTCGGGTTTGTTGATAATCCGAAACTGCATGGAATTGGATCAGAAAAATCTTAACACAAAAAAGGAGGATTAAATGATTAAAATAGGAGATAGTGTATTTCAAAAAGCTGAAAAAGTGGAAAGCAGATTTATTGATAGCGCAGTGGCTGACATGGAGCCAAGCCTAAAAATGCCTACATGGGAATTTAGGAGAAACTGGGATTTGATTTTAAAGATTTTGCTTAATCATTATTTTCAAACCAATGGCTCAAATGTAAAAAAAGCAAGTTTGTCCGTTATTTTAAGGGCGGGCATAGCTGGGCTTTTGGCGGCTAAGTATTGGATTATTGCATTTGGTATGCCTCTTTATCTTGTATGGACGGCTCGCGACGAGAAAACTGCTAAAGCAAGTACTTTGAATTGCAACCTTCCAAATAATGCTTCTTCAAACTCCTCAGGCAGATCTATATTGATAATTGATCTGATGCTGGCAACAGGAACAAGCGTGGAGCAAACAATCATTGCCGTAAAAAAATGCGGAATCAAGGAAGAGAATATAACATTTGTTGTCGGTGTAGCTGCTCGGGAAGGGTTGTATTTTCTTGAAACAAAATACAACATAAAAACGATTGTTGGGTTTGCCGGACCCAACATAAATCTCAATGATGAAAAGTATATTATATACCTTGATTCTCGAAAGCAAGTTGTCGGCGATGCCGGCGACCGTTATATGGGAATAACAAGAGACGGGGTTCTCTTATAGCTTAACAGTTATAAGAGAACAGGGGCGGTTGAAATATACCGCCTTTCTTTTTTTATTTCTCCACTTTATTTATCTTTTTTCTTGAAGCGGTGAGGGTTGAGATTTGTTTTGCGGAGCGATAGGCGAGAATTTTTTGCTGAATGTCGTCAGAGAAGGAAGGCAGAATTTCTTCAAGTTTCTTTTCATCCGCGGAAAGAATTTCATTCCATTTGTTAATCGGATCCAAAACTTCTCGGACTTTTTCCAAATCATAAGAATGCCTTTCTTGAATGCTTTTTGTAATATATCCTTCATCTCCGAAAACTCTTTCAACTTTTTGTTCGTCCATAAATCCGTAAATCATAGTTTTTAATTCATTCAATCTTACCGTGTTTTTACTGTTCTGTTCTTTTAAATCAAAATATTCTTTTATAATCGGCTCTAAATCTTTCTGACTGCCGATAGCTGGCGGCTCACTGCTCGCGTATAAATGTTTCCA
>JAACEJ010000498.1 GCA_011682565.1 Actinomycetota bacterium
TCAAAAAGGATCAGGTTGTCGTCTCTTTTCCAACAGACAATCCGGCTGCACAATATTATCAGACCAAAGTCTCTTTTGAACATGCTCAGGCGACTTTGAAGCGTATGAAAAATTTATATGAAAGCGGCGGCATTTCTTTGCAGGAGTTTGAAAATACAAAAACTCAATTTAAAGTTGTAAAGGCAAACTGGGAGGCTGTAAAACAGTTTGTAAAAGTTCAGGCGCCTATCAGCGGGATCATCACTCAGATCAATGTGCAGGAATCGGATAATGTCCACGCTGGAGATGCGTTGTTTACTATTTCACAGACTTTTAAATTGAAATCCAAATTCTGGGTTTCCGAAAGTGAAATTAAGGACATTCATACAGGTGATTCGGCAAGTGCCACCTGGGGGGATGTGACAATAAAGGGCAGGGTTAGCCAGGTGGATTTGTCTCTCGATTCAAAGAAACAGGCGTTCGGCGTTGCCGTAGAATTCGATAATTTCCAAAAACAAATCAAGAGCGGCGTTAACGCGAAAATCATGATTCAAAGCGGCGGTGGGGGAGAAGGAATTCTTATCGATCGCAAAAATTTAGTCAAAATGGAAAATAAAAATATTGTTTTTGTTGCGATAAATGGTATTGCAAAAGAACGGGAAATTATACTCGGAAAATCATTAGGACTGGATGTGGAAGTCACTAAAGGGCTCAATCCCGGGGATTTGCTTATCACCGAAGGCCAGCTTTTGCTTAAAAACGGCGATAAAATCAGAATTATTGATCAGTCCTGATTGAGGACTGGAGATACAAAGGGGAAACAGAAAGTCTGTATGAGACAGGCCGTGGGTTGCAAAGCCCCGAGGCCAAGGTCTTTTTATCTTAAAAAAGGGAAAAATTAATGTTTTTATCAGACATATCCATAAAGCGCCCAATTATGACCAGCATGGTGCTGATTGCCCTGCTGCTTTTCGGCGTCATTGCCTATGTTGGACTCAACCTCGATTTGGTGCCCGACGTCAGTTTTCCGGTCATCACCATCCAGACCGTTTATCCCGGTGCCGGACCCAAGGAAATTGAAACACAGGTGAGCAAGAAAATTGAAGATGCCGTTTCCTCAATCAGCAAGATCGATGAAATGACTTCTTATTCCATGGAGGCCGTGTCGTTTGTTACGATTTTGTTTGAACTCGATAAAGACGTTGACATTGCCAGCCAGGAGGTAAAAGATAAAATCGATGCCATCCTCAATAACCTGCCCAAGGATGCGCAAAAGCCGATCATCCAGAAAATGGATATAAACGCCGAACCGATTATCGATATAGTTCTTTCCGGAAATCTGGAGATGAAAAAACTGTATGATTTAGCGGATAAAAAGCTGCGTGATCGTTTCTCGCAAATTGAGGGTGTTGCCAATGTCAACATCACCGGCGGCGGCGAACGGGAAATTCGTGTCGAGTTGGATAACCGCACAGTCTATCAGCATAAAATTTCGATGCCGCAACTGGCACAAGTTCTTGCAGCGCAAAACCTGGATATGCCGGGCGGCCGTTTCAAACAACGCTCGCAGGAATACGCTGTCCGCCTGAAAGGTGAATTTGACAAAACCGAGACGTTGAGAGATTTAAAAATACCGACTGGATATGGACTCATGCGGCTCGGTGATATTGCCCGGGTGAAGGATGCAACGGAGGAAATTCGGGTGCGAACATCGTATTTTGATAATATTCGTAAATCCGGCAGTGATAACGTCGTCTTGCTCAGTCTCATCAAAGCAAAAGACGGCAACACCGTCAAGGTTGCTGAAGCGGTTAAAAAAATAGTTCCCAAATTGGAAAAAGAACTCCCCGCCGGCACTCAACTTGCTATCGTCACCGACCGATCCTTCCTCATCGAAGGATCTGTTCGTGATACGCTTAGCAATATATTAATGGGCATTCTTTTGACGGGATTGGTGCTGTTCTTTTTCCTGCACGATTTACGCTCGACGATCATCGTTGCTCTATCCATGCCAATGTCCATTTTGTCTACATTTTTGCTTTTAAAGATTTCCGGCTTTACCCTCAACTTAATGACGCTGATGGGATTATCGACAGCGGTTGGTATTCTCGTTTCTAACTCTGTTGTCGTCATTGAAAATATTTTCCGTCACCGGGACATGGGGAGTGGCCGGCGTGAAGCTTCCGCCAAAGGGACAGCCGAAGTTGTCGTTGCTGTCGTTGCCTCCACGTTAACAAATATTGCCGTGTTTCTGCCCATTGCCAATATGAGCAGCATGATCGGTCTGTTTTTCAAACAGTTCGCATTGACCGTCGTTTATGCGACGCTGTTTTCGCTGCTCATGTCTTTCACGCTTACGCCTATGCTGGCCTCTCTCATCATCCCGGAGCGTGATACCAAAAAACATCCCATCGGCCAAAAGCTGGAAGCGATGTTTAAATCGTGGGAAAAATTTTATCAACGATTATTGAGATGGATCATTGGAAATAAGTTTCGCAGCGCGCTGGTCGTTTTTTTAAGCTTTGCCTTGTTCATCGGTAGCTTTGGCATTGCCTCTCATGTGGGCTTTGACTTTATGCCAAAACTGGATGAAGGTGATGTTAAAATCGAAGTCGAACTCCCGATCGGATACAATCTTTCGGAAACCGGTGATCTGCTGCAAAACATTGAACAGCGAATTGCGGAACATAAAGAAGTGAAAACAATCCTGACGACACTGGGCCAGACCGACCAGATGAACCAGGGTTCCAATATGGCGCTGATGAAAATAAAACTCGTGAATGTAAACGACAGGGATATAACCACCGATGAAGCGGTTGCCATTTTTATTCAGGAATTATCTGATATACCCAATGCGCTCATCCGTGTGTCGGCGACATCTTCCCTCGGCGGACGACGGGAACCGGTGAACTTTGCTCTTATGGGGCAGGATGTGGACACCCTGGAAGTGTATAAAACAAAAATTCTGAAACGAATTCGGGGCGTGGAAGGAATGATCAATCTCAACACCAGTTCGCGGGCAGGAAAGCCGGAAATTACCATTCTCCCCGATCGGGAAAAACTGGCAGATGCCGGTTTGACCATGTACGATCTTGCCTTAACTCTTCGTTCGGCCCTCGAGGGTCTTGTAACGACGCAGTACCGGGACCAAGGTGAAGAATACGACATCCGTTTAACCATGAGCGATGAGACCGTTAATTCACCGGAAAAAGTCGCCAGCATCGCCATCGTCGGTCCAAAGGGAACATTCCAAATTTCCCAGCTTGCCGATGTTGATTTTACTGCAGGATACAACCGGATCGTTCACAGGGATAAATATAAAATGATCGAGTTTACGGCCGGAACAGCTACCGGCGTTGCGCTGGGAGATATCACCAATGAAATTGATCGACGTCTTGTCGATCTCAATTTGCCGTCCGGCTACAAAGTCCAGTGGATAGGAATGGCAAAAATGATGAAAAATACGATTAAAGACATGTTGTTTACTTTTGCCCTTGCCATTGTGCTGACATACATGCTTTTGGCGGCCATTCTCGAAAACCTCGTACAGCCGCTGCTTATCCTGGGTACCGTACCGCTTGCCCTGATCGGTGTTTTTGCGGGGCTGGCCATTTCCGGCATTTCGATGAATTCTATTTCAATGATGGCCATTGTTATGCTTTTGGGAATTGTGGTTAACAATGCCATTCT
>JAACEJ010000045.1 GCA_011682565.1 Actinomycetota bacterium
CACCGAGGTCTGTTTCAAGCGTCTCAATACCTTTGCCGATGAGAAATTTGTTGAGATGTATCTCTTCAGTGGTCAATGATTTTGATTTAACAATGGTTTTTACTTTTTTTTCTTTAGCCAGGTCGAAAATGATTTTTTGCGCTTCTTCCGTATCCGCAGCCCAGTGGACATGAATACCGTTTTCTTGACAATTTTTTTCAAACTCTTCGAGATATTGATCAAGATGTTCGATGACATCTTTTTTAACCGCATAAGCCTCGAGCCGCAAATCTTCCCAGTAAGGAATTTGATCGACTTTGTCCTCCCGTTTATGCAAAGCGGTTTGGGTTGCTTTATCAACGGCCATTCGTAAGTGGTCATCTTTTAAAGCTTCTTTAATGTATTGTTTGGTTTTACTCGGTGTCATTTCCATAGGTTTAATCCCGTTATTTTCAAAAAAGTTTTAAAGATTCAGGCTTTTCGCCAGCAAATCCGCAATGTGCATGGCTCTGGCTTTCATCTTGTGCTTGCGCAAATAGCCGTCGATGTTCATCAGGCAGCTTGAATCTGCACCAATAACATATTCGGCGCCGCTTTCTTCAATATATTTGCATTTACGGGCAACCATCGAAGTTGATAATTCCGGGAATTTGTAAGAAAAAGTACCGCCAAATCCGCAGCATGTATCCGATTTTTCCATTTCAACAAAATCAATGTCTTTGATGCTGTGAATCAGTTTGCGCGGTTGTTCCCGAACACCGAGTTCCCTTGAGAGGTGGCATGAATCATGGTAAGTTACACGATGTGCAAAACTTCCGCCAATGCCGTCAACTTTTGCAACATCCACCAGAAATTCTGTAAGCTCATACATTCGTTTGCTTAGATCATTCAGTGCCGGTTTTAGCTCGTCGCGAATTTCCAATTCATGGTAAAATACCCTGACCATGGCCGTACATGAACCGGATGGCGCAACTACAAATTCTTTGTCTCTGAATAACTTGATAAACCGTTCTGCGAGAGGAACAACTTCCTTTCGATAGCCGGAGTTGAAGGCAGGCTGGCCGCAGCATGTTTGTCCCTCAACGTACTCATAATCGATGCCAAGATGTTTTAAAACTTTGATCATTGAAATGGCTGACTCGGCAAACATGTGTTCGGAAAGGCATGGTATAAATAGAGCAACTTTCATTAAAAGTCCTATCAAATTAAATGAGCATTATCAATTTACTGGACTGTTTTTTCATTCCCCCGGGTTTTAGAAAACTCGGGGGTAAATTAAAAGAGAAGGGAAATTTTTATTGTTTTGTATAACTTGCCCATTTTTGTTTCAGATCGGGCTTTTTGATTGTCTCCAGGAGATAATCGCAGTAATCGCGTGCAGACGCACCGTCTGTTCGGCCGGTGATGGCCAGCTTTTTTTCATACTGGCCACACACGTCCAGAGCCATTTCCAGTTTTTCAGCTTTTTCATTAAAGCCGATGTGGCGTAACATCATCGCAGCGGCGCGAATGAGGCTGGAGGGATCAGCATAATCGCCGCGGCCTTCTTTTATCATTCTCGGCGCAGAACCGTGAATGGCTTCAAACATGGCGTATTGTTTGCCGATATTGGCGCTGCCGGCTGTTCCCACACCACCCTGAAATTGCGCAGCTTCATCGGTCAGTATGTCGCCGTAAAGGTTCGGCAAAACAATAACTTTGAATTGTGTCCGACGTTTGGGATCGACCAGTTTGGCTGTCATAATGTCGATGTACCAGCCTTCCCAGTTAATGCCCGGATAATCCTTGGCGACGCGTTCCGCGGTTTCGAGAAAAAGCCCGTCCGTGGTTTTGATCACATTGGCCTTGGTTACCACTGTCACATTGTCGATGTTATTCTTTTGCGCATAATCGAAAGCCATGCGGATAATACGTTCCGCACCCTGTTTGGTGATGACTTTAAAATCAAATGCAATATCTTCCGTTACATTGATACCGTTACTTCCAAGAATATATGAGCCTTCTGTATTCTCGCGAAAGAACATCCAGTCAATCCCTTCGGCAGGTACTTGCACCGGACGTACATTGGCAAATAAATCCAATTCGCGACGCATGGCAACATTAGCGCTTTCGATATTGGGGTAAGGGCCGCCTTTTTCCGGCGTTGTCGTGGGCGCTTTCAGGATGACAGGGCAGGCCTTTAATTCTTCCAGAACATCATCGGGAATAGCTTTCATGTGCTTCACACGATTTTCAATAGTCAGACCCTCAATCGGTATGAATTTTATTTTGCCTTCTTGAACTTCATCTTTAAGCAAATATTCCATCAGCCTTTGCGTCTCCTGGGAGATGATGGGACCAATACCGTCGCCCCAGCATACGCCCACTTTGATGGGTTTGAGGGTGCTGAAATCAAGCCAATCCTGCGCTTGCTTCATGCGCTCCACGCGTTCTATTTGCCCTTTGACGATGTTTTCAAAGTGAGCTTTTGCTTTTTCGAGAACCTCAACGCTCATAACGTCTCCTTTACCATTTTAAGCATTCATTGTTTTTAATTTATCTTCAAAACAAATAATAATGCCTTTAACTGGAAATGTCAAGTTAATAATTTTTTATTGCATTTCAATATTCATTTCAATACATTTTTCTCAAAGAGAATGACTCCAACTCGTATTTTAAGAGGATTGAAATTGCGAATCATAAAAATATTTATCATTAGTTTCGTTGCCGGCAACATGCTCTTTTGTGCAGGACAGAAAAAAATTGTTCAGCAACACGAAAAACCAGAGAAAATAAAGGCCAATCCGGAACTCATTGAAGATTTTGATCCTATGACCCTCGGTGATTACGATTTTCAAATTTCGTCCAAATCACAAGGCGAAACGGGTGTTCTGGATATTGACAAGTTCCTGCAAGGTGGAAAAAATAATGATTCTTCCCGGGTGGAGGAAAAAGTGCCCGGATACCGCGTGCAAATCATCTCCACTCGAGACGAGGCGGAAGCTCGTGCAGTCAAGCGCGATGCCCTGTTTATTTTCGATGAGGGTGTTTATCTCACATTTGACGATCCATACTACAAAGTTCGGGTTGGTGACGCTGTTTCACGATTTGATGCGAATGATCTGCAGGAAGTTGCCGTGAGCAAAGGTTATCTTGAAGCATGGGTTGTGCGTTCGGAGGTTTATTCCAATCCGCAGAAAAGAATGCAGGAAGCGGAACAGGGTGGGGATAATAACGAAAATTCCACGGGACCATAAAGCGTAACCAATGAAGCTTCGTGATTTAATCGTCTATCCAACAATATTCAGGTAAAGCTATTATGATTAATTTTAGTGACCTTGAGGACGCTTTTTTATTTGTGAGTTCCGACCAACCATTTATGCATTCTGCGGTAATAAATAAAAAAACCGGCGAAACATTTTATCAATCCGAACTTTCGGATATCGATGAATTTCCCGATGATGTCAGCAGCGAAGATTATGTTGAAATTCCACATAAAAATGATAATTTATGGTGTGTGACAAATTAAACCAGTGCAGAATGTATAAAAAATTGACCAAGATTTTATGACACTGCCTGGACGAGTCATCCCGGCGCATACAGGAACCTCTAAGCTGGTGATTTTATGAGACTTTGGCATTCGCCGGAGTGACGTGCTTTATCCTGTTGGTAAGATATTCTTTGTTTTGCTCTCAAACTCTTGCTTTATCCGCCCGTAACCGAGTTTTACTTCACCGCCCATTTTTTAATTGAAATTGGGCTTTTTTTTTCGTATATTCCGCCGCTGTTCTTTAGCCCCTGGACGATCCGATTATCCAGTTATCTCAGAAAACCATCGAATTGCGAGGTGAAAAGCGAACAGAATCCACCTTTAATACAAGCCAAGCTCAAAATTTGATACACATCTTTCAAGATTTTATAACAAAAGCTTCAGCCGTGATACCTATAGCTTTTTCTGAGTAAACTGGATAATCGGCCTGGACGAGTCAAAATGGTCGAAATTTATGAGTTTAACAACTCTTGTATTCTTTGATGAATGGTCCCGTTTCCCTGTATGTTTCCGGGGGCGGGCTTATTTTTAGGAGGCGACATGTCAGGTCATTCCAAATGGAGTACAATAAAGCGCAAAAAAGGCAAGACCGATGCTGAAAGAGGCCGAACCTTTACGAGGTTGATCAAAGAAATAACAATTGCTGCCCGCCATGGAGGAGGGGATGAATCATCAAATCCCAGGCTGCGCACGGCTGTTCAGGCAGCCAAGACAGCAAATATGCCGTCAGCGAATATTGATCGGGCGATAAAGCGAGGAACCGGTGAACTTCCCGGAGTAACGTATGATGAAATTGTCTATGAAGGTTATGGCCCCGGCGGCGTCGCTTTGTATATTGATGTTTTGACAGATAATAAAAATCGCACGGTGGCAGAAATTCGACATATTTTGGGCAAGTATGGCGGCAGCATGGGTGAGAGCGGCAGTGTGGCATGGATGTTCGCTAAAAAAGGTGTTGTACATATCCCAACGGCGAACACGACTGAAGATGACCTGATGATGATTGTTGTGGATGCAGGGGCTGAAGACATTGCTACGGAAGAAGATATGTTTGTCATTACGACACAAGCGAGCGACCTTGAAGCAGTCAAAAAAGCACTTGAAGAAAACGGCATTGCTTATGAGAGTACTGAAATCACAAGGGAACCTTTGAACATCGTTAAAGTTGAAGGGAAAAGCGCCGAATCGCTGCTCAAGTTGATGGACCTTCTGGAAGAGCACGACGATGTACAAAATATTTATTCTAATTTCGATATAGACGACAGCGTCATCGAAGCGTTTAATTCTTAGCGTTTATGTTGGTTTTGGGCATAGACCCTGGAAGTGCAGTCACGGGCTTTGGCATTATTAAAAGTGAAACATTGTCTCATTTTGAATGCCTCGATTTTGGTTGCATTCGTTCCAGTGCAAAAACAGAGTTTTATTTGCGTTTAAAAAATATTTATGATCGTGTAACTGACATCATCCTCAAGTACCAACCAGATTATATTGCCCTGGAAGATATTTTTTACAGCCGAAATGTAAAGTCGGCTCTGCAGCTTGGGCAGGCGAGAGGGGCAGCTATTCTTGCCTCCTTGAATACAAATAAAGCGATAAAATCATATTCTCCCAGAGAAGTGAAACAGGCATTGACCGGTAACGGAGCTGCATCAAAGGAACAGGTGCAACGTATGGTTTTGAGAATGCTGGACATGAAAGAGGAAATTATTCCTCTGGATACTTCAGACGCCCTGGCCATTGCGATTTGTCACACAAACCGTTACTGGACGCAAAAACAAATGAGCAAGAGTCTTTCATGATCTCGTACGTTTGCGGTAAAATTGCGGCCAAAGCTCCGACGAGCATGACGATTGAAATTAATGGGATTGGGCTTGAAATTCTTATCCCGCTTTCAACCTTTGAGGCTATCGGCGAGCCGGATGCTAAAGTTCGGTTGTTGACCTATCTTCATGTGCGCGAGGATGCCCTCATTTTGTTTGGTTTTGCAACAGTTGAGGAAAAGGAACTTTTCCGCAATCTTTTATCCGTCTCCGGCATCGGGCCAAAACTTGCTCTCGGAATCATTTCCGGAAGCAAAATTCCGGAACTCTACAAAAATATCGCAGATGGGAATGAAGCTGCGCTGACAAGGGTGAAGGGCCTGGGGAAAAAAACGGCGCAACGTTTGATCATTGATTTGAAAGACAAGGCGGAAGCGCAGGTCGGGCGAATGGGTGATTTGGGAATTGTCGTAACTAAAGTCGCGCCGAATGTTATCGAAGAAGCGATGCTAGCCATGATGTCACTTGGGTATTCTCGCAACGAAGCAGAGAAAGCCATTTCCAAAGTTGCCCGAATTTCTGATGAAGGTATTTCAGTGGAAAAACTTGTGCGCGATGCGCTGAACGGCTAGCACTGAAAATTGAATTGAGACAGATTGGATTATAAAGAGAGAGCGACATATCCCGAGCCGTTGAACGGTGAGAATGAGATAGAACTCACGTTACGGCCTTTTAGCCTGGACGATTTCATCGGGCAAACAAAGCTAAAATCGAATTTAAAGATTTTTATTCGTGCGGCTTTGGAACGCGGCGAATCGCTCGATCATGTGATTTTTCACGGCCCGCCGGGTCTTGGCAAAACAACATTGGCCAATATCATTGCCCAGGAAATGGGCGCGAATATGCGAACGACATCAGGCCCTGCGCTGGAAAGACCTGCCGATCTGGCCGGTTTGCTCACCAATTTGGGTGAACGCGATGTGCTTTTCATAGATGAAATTCATCGTCTCAATCGTGTGATCGAAGAATATCTTTATCCGGCAATGGAAGATTACAAACTGGATATTATTATAGATAAAGGCGCTAATGCGAGGACAGTGCAACTCAAGCTGCCGAATTTTACCCTGGTTGGTGCGACAACGCGTGCCGGGCTGATCACATCACCACTCAGAGCACGATTTGGCGTTTCGTTCCGTCTTAATTTTTATCCGCCGGAAGATTTGCAGCATATCGTTTTAAGATCGGCAAAAATATTAGAGTATGAAATTGGCGATGAAGCTGCTTTGGAAATTGCCCGGCGGTCACGGGGAACGCCACGGGTTGCCAACAGGCTGTTGCGGCGTATACGGGATTTTGCCCAGATTCAGGGGCTTAAAAAGATCGGCATGGAAATTGTGAATCATGCCTTGCTGCAAATGGATGTTGATGAACAGGGTTTGGATGAGATGGACAAACGCATCCTGCTATCGGTTATTGAAAAGTTTGGCGGCGGCCCGGTTGGTTTGAACACGCTGGCTGTTGCAATCGGGGAAGAGAGCGACACCATTGAAGAGTTGTACGAACCTTATCTTATTCAACAGGGGTTTCTAAATCGTACGCCTCGCGGCAGGGTTGCAACCGATCTTGCCTTTAAACATTTTAAGCGAAAAAGAACAGGTTCTCAACAAGAGAATCTTTTTGGACTGTAAAATTTAAGCATGCTTTCAGAGCTGCTTCTTTAATCTAATAGAATTCAAATGGAGGTGACTGCGCGATGAAACTATCCGATTTTAAATACAATCTTCCGGAAAAATTAATTGCTCAGTATCCAAGCGATCAGAGAGAAAAATGTCGTCTCATGGTTTTGGACCGGGAAACGGGGACGGCGCAGGAAAAAGTTTTCGAGGATGCGATCGACTATATGGAAGAAGGCGATTGTCTCGTGCTTAATGAAACCAAAGTTTTTCCTGCCCGTCTGCAAGGCACAAAAGATAAAACAGATGCAAAAGTTGAAGTCTTTTTGCTGCGTGAACTGGAGCAAAGCTTGTGGGAAGTTTTAGTGAAACCCGCTCGAAAAGTAAGGGTTGGCAACAGACTTTCCATTGGCAAAGATTTGACCTGTGACGTCATTGACAACACGGTTTCAGGTGGTCGTGTGGTACGTTTTAATTATGACGGAGATTTTTATGCAATGGTAGAAAAAATGGGGAAATCTCCGCTGCCCCCCTATATCAAGCGAGAGCCGGAGCCTCTGGATAAAGAGCGTTATCAGACGGTTTACGCCCGCGTGCGCGGAGCCGTTGCTGCGCCAACTGCCGGATTGCATTTTACGGAAAAAATGCTCAAAAAAATTGAAAAAAAAGGCGTCAAGGTTGTCAAGGTTGTATTGCATCTCGGTCTGGGTAGTTTCCGGCCTGTCGTTGTGGAAGACCTCGGGCGGCACAAAATGGATTCGGAGTATTATGCCATTAGCAAAGAAGCTGCTGAAATAATCAATGAAACCACGAGAAATAAAAAGCGTGTCATTGCTGTGGGGACGAGCGTGGTCCGTGCCCTGGAAACTGCCGTAACTTCGGAGGGCTGGGCAAAGTCGAACAGTGGCTGGACGGATAAATTTATTTTTCCTCCTTATGATTTCAAGATTGTCAGCAGGCTCATTACGAATTTTCACCTGCCAAGCTCTACATTGCTCATGCTGATTTCAGCTTTTGCAACGCGAGATCAGATTTTCAAGGCCTATCGTAAAGCGATCAGGGAAAAATACAAGTTTTACAGCTATGGCGATGCAATGTTCATTTTGTAAAATGGAATTATTTTGAGTCATAAAGTTACTGCAATCATTGTGGCCGCCGGATCCGGAAAGAGATTTGGCGGTCAGGTGAAAAAGCAATTTATGGAAATAAATGGTAAACCGGTTCTGAGATATACACTGGAAAGATTCCAAACCTGTGATAAAATCGATGACATAAGTGTTGTTGTTCCTCAAGAGAGCATTCAATGGCTTACCTCCGAAATCCCCGATCGATGGGGAATTAGTAAAGTAAAAAACATCATTTCAGGAGGCTCAGATCGTCAGGATTCTGTTTGGGCGGCGCTAAAGGAACTTGATGATGATGTAGAAATTGTAGCTGTACACGATGGTGTGCGGCCTTTTATTGCCTCTGCAATGATCGCAAAACTTGTTGACGCAGCCGGAAAATATGGTGCCGCGCTTGTGGGCGTGAAACCAAAAGATACGATTAAGCTCACGAGGGAAGCGGTCGTCATTGAAACGCTTGATCGCCGCAGTCTGGTGAGTGTACAAACGCCGCAAGTGTTCACAAGAGAGCTTCTTGTAAAAGCGTATCAAAAAGCCCAACTGGATGAGTATAAAAGTACGGACGACTCGGCGCTGGTTGAGAACCTGGGAGAAAAGGTGATTGTTTTAGAAGGGAGTTATCAAAACATAAAAATCACTTCGCCCGAAGATGTTTTAATCGCTGAAGCATTTTTAAATCGGAATGCAAATAAATGAGAATAGGACACGGTTTTGATGTTCATAAACTGGTGCCAAAGCGGAAATTGATTATTGGCGGTGTGGATGTTCCGTCAGATCGTGGCGCGCTTGGGCACTCGGACGCCGATGTTCTATGCCACGCCATTGGCGATGCACTTTTGGGTGCTGCCGGCTTGGGCGATTTGGGTAAACATTTTCCCGACACCGATCCTCATTTTGCCGGTATTTCGAGTTTGCTGTTATTAAAAAACATCATTGATCTTTTGAAGAAACGTTCTTGCAAAATTCAGAATATAGATGCAACCGTTATTTTGCAAAAACCTAAAATAGGCCCTTTTGTAGCCGAAATGCGAAAGAACATTGCACTGGCCGCGGGTTTGGCAGTCGAACAAGTTTCTGTCAAAGCAACAACAACCGAAGGCCTCGGATACACCGGCACCGGTAAGGGCATTGCAGCACATGCGGTTGTTTTAATTGAAAAAGAATAATAATATTTAAAATCTCCTGAAAGATGAAGAATGGCACTTTATGTCTATAATAGTTTGACAAGGCGGAAAGAAAAATTTGAACCTCTTCACGAAGGCAGGGTGCATATTTACGTGTGTGGTCCGACTGTTTACGATTATCCCCATATTGGCCATGCGAAAAGTTACATATCGTTCGACATTGTTGTGCGCTACTTGCACTATTTGGGGTACAAAGTGCGCTATGTGCAAAATATCACGGATGTGGGGCATCTTCTTGATTCGGGAGAGGACCGTATACTAAAGGGCGCAAAACGCGAACGAGTAGAACCCATGGAACTGGTTGAGCGTTACACCCGTGCTTATTTTGAAGCAATGGATGCGCTCAATGTGCTGCGCCCGGATATATCGCCTCACGCTGCCGCCCATGTCCCGGAACAGATTGAACTTGTGGAAACCCTTCTCAAAAAAGGCTATGCTTACGAGGTGAACGGCTCGATTTATTATGATGTCAGCAAATGGCCGGATTATGGCAAGCTTTCGGGGCGCAAGGTTGAAGAGCAGCAAGCCGGAGCCAGGCTGGAGGTGAATCCCGAGAAACGTCATCCCGCCGATTTTGCTTTGTGGAAAAAAGCCGAACCGGAACATGTTATGCAATGGAACAGCCCCTGGGGACGCGGCTATCCGGGATGGCATATCGAATGCTCGACGATGTCCATGAAATATTTGGGAGAAACAATCGATATCCACGGCGGCGGTATGGAAAATCAGTTTCCTCACCACGAATGCGAAATTGCTCAAAGTGAAGCCGCCACGGGAAAACCGTTTGTAAAATACTGGATGCACAACAATATGGTGCTTGTTGATGGTGTTAAAATGAGTAAATCTTTGGGTAATTTTACGACCATATCACAGGCACTTGAAAAATACAGTGGAGAACAGATTCGTTTTTTCATCTTACAAACGGGCTATCGTAGTCCGGTAGATTTTAGCGACGAAGCCGTCAAGGCTGCAGGGCAGGGTCTTGAGAGATTGCAAACGACCTTGCGGAATATCAAACAATATCTCGATCGGGCGAAGGATGGCGCGGAAGCCCCGGTCGTTACAGAACTTTGCGCAAAGTACAGGTCTCTTTTTGAAAAAGAAATGGACGATGATTTTAATACTCCTGCTGCAATAGGTCAGCTTTTTGAGTTTTCAAAAGAAATTAACAAACTCTTGTCGGCCGATGCGGGGCTATCAAAAGAATCTGTTGATATCCTGTTTGCTACATATAAAGAATTATCACAAAATGTGCTGGGGTTGCTGAAAGAGGGTGGAGTCGAGTCGATTTCAGTTACACCTTTTGTTGATCTGCTGATTTCTTTGCGTAATGAATTGCGAAATAGAAAAGAGTGGGGTCTTGCCGACCAAATTCGGGATGGGTTGATAAAAAATGGCGTGATCATTGAAGATAAAAAAGGTGCAAGCCGGTGGCGGTTTAAGGAATGAGTGATCTTGCCAAAATAATCAAAAAAAGACTTGATTTTTCTGATTATTTTTATAAATTATGTGGCTTTCTTTGTTTCACTATTTTCAAAGCCACCATAGCTCAGTAGGTAGAGCACCTCACTTGTAATGAGGCTGTCGCGGGTTCAATTCCTGCTGGTGGCTCGAAAAGAATGATTTATGGGGAGGTTCCCGAGCGGCCAAAGGGAACAGACTGTAAATCTGTCGGCGAAGCCTTCGGAGGTTCGAATCCTCCCCTCCCCACATTTTTGTAGAATTGGGCTTATCGGTTTCAGGTGATATACTCGTAGTTCTGAGCCGATATTTTTTTGTCTGTGGCAAAGCTGAAAAGGTGGTGCTTTGCGGTAAGAGTTTTCCCGATGCGAATCGGGGTGGCCGTGTGTGCTCCAAAAATATTTTTAAGCGGGAGTAACTCAGTTGGCTAGAGTCACAGCCTTCCAAGCTGTTGGTCGCGGGTTCGAATCCCGTCTCCCGCTCTTACGGCTGCCCACGTAGCTCAGTCGGCAGAGCGCATCCTTGGTAAGGATGAGGTCACCGGTTCGATCCCGGTCGTGGGCTCGGAGTGAGAAAGTAAATCATAAACAATTGTTGGCTTTCTGGTGTCGATGCAAAAGGAGATTGCAATGGCAAAGGAAAAATTTGATCGTTCAAAGCCCCATGTCAACATTGGGACGATAGGTCACGTTGATCATGGCAAGACGACGTTAACTGCTGCGA
>JAACEJ010000499.1 GCA_011682565.1 Actinomycetota bacterium
ATTGTTCATACGGATCACAAGGCGCCCATTGTGGCTGTGAATGTGTGGTATCACGTGGGATCGAAAAATGAAAAACCGGGACGTACCGGTTTTGCTCATTTATTTGAACACCTGATGTTCAACGGCAGCGAAAATTTTAATGACGACTATTTTCAAGCCATGGAACGCGTGGGCGCAACCGACCTCAACGGCACAACAAGCGAAGACCGGACAAATTATTTTCAGAACGTCCCCACATCAGCCCTGGACGTGGCCTTGTGGATGGAGTCGGATCGTATGGGGCATCTCGTCGGCGTTATCGACCAGGCAAAGTTGGACGAACAGCGCGGCGTCGTACAAAACGAAAAGCGGCAGTACGAAAATCAGCCCTACGGTGTTGTTGAAGAACTGATGACCAAAGCGACATATCCCGCAGGCCATCCCTATTCATGGACTGTTATCGGTTCCATGGAAGACCTCAATGCAGCTTCTCTGGATGATGTTCGTGAATGGTTTAAAAAATATTATGGCGCGGCAAATGCAGTCGTCACCATAGCCGGAGATATCGACGCAAAAACGGCAAAAGAACAAGTTGAAAAATATTTTGGTGATATTCCTTCAGGACCACCGGTGGGCAAGTTTGACGAATGGATCGCAAAAAGAACAGGCACCATTCGCCAGGAAGTGCAGGATCGGGTAGCGCAGGCTAGAATTTATAAAGAATGGAATGTGACTCCCTGGGGCGCAGAGGATGCGGATTACCTGAATCTGTTTTCGGATATCCTCGGCAGCGGTAAAAATTCCCGTCTGTACAAAAGGCTCGTTTACCGGGATCAGATCGCGACCAGAGTCAATGCCTATGTTGACGGGCGTGAAATTGCCGGACAATTTATCATCGAAGTGACGGCCAAACCCGGGCAGGACCTTTCCCAGGTTGAGAAAGCCATGGATGAAGAATTGAATGACCTGCTGCAAAACGGCCCCACTGAAAAAGAATTGGAGCGGGTGAGAACGCAATACATTGCAGGTTTTGTCCGCGGCATCGAACGCATTGGTGGATTTGGCGGCAAGTCGGACATTCTTGCCAAGAACCAGGTTTTTGCCGGGGATCCCGGATTTTACAAAACGACGTTGAAGAGAATTCAAACAGCAACGACAAATGACTTGTGGAATGCCGCAAAGCGCTGGTTGAGTGACGGAATGTACGCTCTCAAAGTTCTGCCATTCCCCGAGTACACAACAATTGAATCAAATGCAGATCGATCCAGGTTACCGGAGCCGGGCACACCACCCGCTGCTGAATTCCCCGAATTGCAGCGAACAACGCTCGACAATGGCATGAAAATCATATTGGCCGAACGCCACTCTGTTCCTATTGTTTCATTCGATCTTTTATTCGACGCCGGCTTTGCTTCGGATCAGTTTTCCAAACCGGGCATTGCAAAACTGGCAATGAACATGCTCGACGAGGGAACCCAAAAAAGATCTGCATTGCAAATCAGTGAAGAATTAGCCATGCTCGGCGCCAATCTTCACACAGGATCAAACCTGGACATGTCTTCTGTTTCCCTGTCTGCGCTGAAATCCAAACTGGATGAATCGCTGGACATTTACGCCGATGTTATTCTTAATCCTTCTTTTCCGGAAAAGGATTTTGAGCGCTTACAGAAACAACAGTTGGCTGCCATCCAACAGGAAAAAATGACACCCATACAAATGGCTTTGCGCGTTTTTCCCGCATTGCTTTACGGAAAAGACCATGCCTACGGCAATCCTCTCACTGGTTCAGGAAATGAAGAATCCGTACGTTCACTGGCACGAAATGATCTCATGAAATTTCAGCGCACCTGGTTGCGACCGAATAATGCCACACTGGTGATTGTCGGCGATGTGAAAATGAACGAGGTAAAACCCAGGCTGGGAAAATTGTTCAAAAGTTGGAAAAAAGGCCAAGTTCCTCAGAAAAACATCAACAAAGTTCAGCAAAAAACCAAATCCATTGTTTACCTCATGGACAAGCCGGGTGCCATCCAATCGATTATACTTGCCGGACATGTAGCGCCGCCAAAATCCGACCCGGATGATATTGCCATCGAAACGATGAATAACATTCTCGGCGGCACTTTTACATCGAGAATTAATATGAACCTGCGCGAAGACAAACACTGGGCCTATGGTGCTTTCAGTTTTTTGATGGGGGCCAAAGGCCAGCAGCCCTTCATCGCTTACGCGCCTGTGCAAACGGATAAAACGAAGGAATCGATTATTGAAATCAAAAAAGAGATAAAAGATTTCATCGGCACCAAACCAGCGACAGAGAAGGAACTGATAAAGATACAGAAAAACAGAATCCTTCGCCTTCCCGGCGGCTGGGAAACCATAAATGCCGTCGGCAACTCGATCGAGGATATCGTACATTATGGCTTGCCGGATGATTATTACGAAAAATACCCCGGCAAAATCAAATCGCTTCAAGTACAGGATATCAGAAAGGCTGCTAAAAGAGTTTTACATCCCGACAAATTAGTATGGGTCGTTGTCGGCGATCGCAATAAAATTGAAGCCGGAATTCGCGAAATGGGATTTGATGAAATCAAGCTGATAGATGGAGATGGGAATTTAGTAAAACTATAATAACTTTGGACTTAAAATAAGATGCAAATTACGATCAAAGAGAATAAATGAAAATAAATATTATTGACATTTGCTTATTTTTTTCTTAACTTTTGCTAACAAATTTATGAATAAATAGAGCCGAGTATCACCCCCGGCATTGGTGACCCCCCTAAGCCAAAGCTGACGATACTCGGCTCTTTTTTTTATCCATCCTCATCAACAAAAACAAAACAGGCAAAAGCAAAGTTTCATGCGAGATGGATCTGCGACTAGCAGATGGTAAGGCTGAGTTGAATAGTTGTACACTTGCTAATTATTGTGACAGTTTTTGAATCGCCTTTTCCAGTGCATTCCTCACCTCGATTCGGCGCACGTTTTTCAATGTCTCTTTGAGTTGCGGCAGAGATTCTTTGGCATTCAAATCAGAAAGCAATTTTGCGACATGGATGCGCGTACGAAAATAGGGGTTTTTCAGTGCGCCGGTGATAACTGCAATCGCCTCACAGCGATGTTCATCTGCCATAATTTTTGCATAATTCAACGCCGCAATATCCAGCAAATGCATATTCCCATCGTAAGCGTTGTATTGCGCATGCTTTGCAACGAACGGCAGGCCGCGTGCATCTTTTAACGTGGTGAGTGCTGAATACGCATTCCTGCGAATGACGTTCCGGTGAGAATCTGTTTGCAGCGCTTCTTTGATTAAATCATAAGCCCCGTCTGCTTTCACTTTGCCCAGCGCCGCCACTGCGGCAGCGCGTACATAATCATTTTTTTCCTGAGAAAAATGGTTTTTCAATATTTCCTGCACATCGTCTGCATTAAATTGAGCAAGAGCGCTCATCGCTTCGGCGCGTACCCGGGCATCGGGATCAGCGGCGGCCGTTTTCGCAATGGTCAGCGCTTCCCGGCTATTTATTTCTCCCAGACTTTTGACAATCTGCGCACGCACAGCATAAAACAGTTCGCGATAAAAAGCACGACGCAAAACAGGAATCGCTCTGTCATTAAAATCTATTAACTGTTCCGCTGCCCGGTAACGGCCGGTGACATCGTCGTCATAAAGCAGT
>JAACEJ010000500.1 GCA_011682565.1 Actinomycetota bacterium
GGACCTTTATCCGAACCGTAAAGGTAATGAAAAAATTCTCAGTCGGGAAGCCGCACAGAAATGGCCGGGCGTCAAAGCCGGAATGGGAAAATTGAAACCCATTTTGACCGCGCACACAGA
Source organism: Actinomycetota bacterium (assembly GCA_011682565.1). GTDB lineage: Bacteria > Zhuqueibacterota > Zhuqueibacteria > Residuimicrobiales > Krinioviventaceae > Hydrothermomicrobium. Next base: position 121 of record JAACEJ010000500.1, read on the forward strand.
GGCCAAAGCGCTTGCATTGATGAATACAAAAGAAGCCGGACTGGCCCTGGGTCAAAAGATAACCCGAGAAGACGGGGCCGATGTGCTGGCCTTTGCCCTGTGCAAAAGCATGTTTTCACTGGTTAAAACTGTGCTCAACTACAAAGGCATCTACGTCAACAAACGCGTGGATGCAGTGAACCAATTTACCGGCATGTTTTCCTCATGGAATGGTATCGACGGACTTGCCGATCTCATTCGCATCTGGCAACATTGGGATGAATTGACATTTCAGTGGGGAGAAATTGTCTCCATGGGCAGACGGCTATTAAGAGTGTACCGGCAGGCGGATGGGTTGTTTAAAGAAAATTGAGGCTGTTTTGGTAAAACACAAAATTGGATAATGCCGAACAGGAGTTCTTGTCCGGCATTATCCAAATTAACAATTCTACAGGAGTTGCTACGCGTTACTCATTTCAAGCAGAGTTTAACCGACTCGATTAATTGTGTGCACTAACGCATAAGTATTAACTTCTTTGTTTCTGTAAAACCCTCGGTTTGAAATTGATAAAAATATACACCGCTTGAAAAACCTCTGGCATCCCACTTGACACTATGTTCTCCGGCAGGAATATTTTTCTCGATCAAAGTTTCAACTTCATGCCCTAATAGGTCGATTATCTTTAGTGAAACAAATTCTGATCGAGGTATGTCAAACTGAATTGTAGTGGTTGGATTAAAGGGATTTGGAAAATTTTGAAAAAGCTTGTAATCGACAGGCAAATGATTCTTAATGTCAACCCCTGTTGTAATAATATTTACATAAGAGGATTGCAAACCTAGCCCTATAGAATTCCCTTCAGGATCATTTGCTTCAACGTCTTGTAAAGAAAAGTTCTCTTTTGTGGCTTCAGTTACATTGTCATAAATCTTTGCCCGGATTTTTACGACCGATCCGGTACCATCATCACCGGGCTGCCCGGATTTTTTAGTTATCCCAACAGAAACTATTCCTAATGAATCATCAACATTTGAAAAGAACACAACATCGCTGCCTAAAAAACCATCCGAGGCCACGCTTAGGATCTCCGTTATCTCTGGTCGATCATAAATCATTTCGAAAGTCAGACCAAAAAGGCTATTTACTTCTGCAACCGTCACATATATATCGAATTCCTGACCCGGTGAAACATCACTATACTCAGGTTCCGGTTTTAGAGTAGCAGACTGTGGAGAATTCGGTTTTTTTAAACTACTGTTAGCAAATATCTGAACACTAGGTGAATGCGTCTTGCCCCAATTTAGCCCAATAGGTAAAACATCCGCCTGATTCACGCGGCCATCTCCACTTGCATCTGCATAAGTTGCAGCCTGTGGCGCCCAGGGATTGCAAGATTGCCCATTCCATTGAATAGTCGGATTTGTTCTGCTTGGACCGGTGGAGTTCCAGTAGAGTCCGATAGGCAACACATCAGCTTGGTTGACACTACCATTGTTATTAGTGTCTCCGGGCCATACTTCAAGTCCTCCTGTTATTGTTATATTTAAGTCGTCAGGACTTAAAGTAATTGATGTAGCATTTGGATCATTGGCAGTAATTTCGGATAGTGTAAAATTTATCTGGGTCCCATCTGGCGTATCAGACCTTGTCACAAACTTGACACGAACAATTGATACGGCTCCTTTAACACCGCCCTGACCTGATTTTCGGGTTATTCCAACACTGACTCTTCCGGCTCCATCATTTACATCATAATAAAAAAGCAGGTCACTGCCCAAAATATCACTGGCTATAACATTGCTCGGATAGGGCATTACAACATCAATGTAATTCGTATTGGTATAATTTAGCACAAAACCCACACCAAACAGATTATTAACTGGATTGGATGTATTACCCACTTTAATATCCACCCAGAATTCCTGTCCTCGATTCTGTCGATCAGCCGCAAATGGATAAATTGGCACTCCGCTGCCGCCGCCATCTAAGGGTGCGACATACATCTTTGTTTTTATATCAGAATTTCCCTGGTAACTTGCATTAATTTGAACTGTTCTGGTCGTCCCATCACGATTTTGGTTGTGAGTGTTATATGCAATTTTATATTGATTTCGAAGTTGCTGTGAGATAAGGTTATAGATTTGTTCTAATTCGGCGGAAGTCGGCGCATAGTAATATTGTCCCCCGGTTTCATTGGCAATTCGAACAAGTTTCTGTTCTTCCGAGCTGCCTCTTGTTAGCCCCAAACCAATAGTAAATACGGGAAGATTTGCTTGAACTGCTGAGCTAATTGCCTCATCTATCAGAGCATTGCTATCTCTATCCGCTCCATCAGTCATTAGAACAATAGCTTTTCTACCAGCTTGCAATTGAGTTAAATTAACTGATTCTATAACCGCATCGTAAATTGCGGTACCCCCTTGCGCAGTCAAACTACTAATTGCATTTTTTAGCAAAGTTTTATTGGATGTAAAGGTTTGATCGACTTTTACCTGATCATTAAAGCTGATTATTGCAGCTTTATCATTTGCTGTCATTCGGTCAACAAATGTGTTTGCAGCGGATTTTGCATCGGTAATATCCTGACCATGCATGCTACGACTTCGATCAATAGTTAGTGCAACAGCAATGGGCTCTGACCCACCGCCTAATTGCGTAACGGTTATAGGGCTTTCTGTGTAACCGTCCTCTCGTACAGCAAAATTAGCCGATGTAAGCCCAGCCAAAGAATTGCCTTGGTTATCCGTAGCAGTGACATAGCAGTCAATCATACCAAAATTACTCACATCAATTTGATTAAATGTCAATTGAAGGCCATTGGAGGATTCTTCTAACTGCAAATAATATATAGCATTAGTAGCAGGTGCAAATCCTCCGCTCCGTGCAGTGTTCCCTCCAATAACATAAACCTTTCTTTCGCCTGGTACATATGCAACACCATGATGTGCTAATGTTGTCGGCATATCTAATACTTTTGTAATTTGCTTTGTACCGCATTCAAATTCATATATCTCATTTTGATTGTTTTTACTGCCTTGCCCGCCAAAGAGGTATACCTTATCATCCTCAGGAACATATACGCCGACATTACCTCCTGAAGGTTGTAACAATTTTTCAGACAACGTTTCAATTTGATGATTGTAGGGTTTAAATTCTTGAATTAAATCAAAGTAGGAAGAGCTGTGGCTTCCCCCAAATAGATACACAGCATCCGAAGAGCTGCAATATGCAGCTGCGGTAATGAGATTGTTATAGGGCTCGGGTGTGACACCAAGTTTTTCATAAGTGTCATCGTCTATATTATATTTCAATATAAAATTGCCACGACTTGAACCTCGATAACCAAATATGTAAATTGCGTTTTTTGATGAAACATAAGTGGCAATAGAGTAGTCACCAACAACCTCAGGAGCATTGTTTAAAGATATTAGGCTGAAGGATTCAGTCGCCGGATCAAACCAATATACATCTTTACGATGAAACAAGTAAACTCGATTATCATTTGAATTATAGCAAACTATGTAGTTTCCATCATTTGTAAATGGTAAAATAGTTGACAAAGT
>JAACEJ010000501.1 GCA_011682565.1 Actinomycetota bacterium
ATCGAGATTGCGCGGCAAAATATTAAAAATGCGCAACTCACGTATGACATCAATCTGGAACGCTATAAAAACGGCGACCTGACGAGCATGGATCTCAATCTTTATCAGACGCAGCTTTCGGAACAAAAGCTTGGTCTGGTTGAGGCTTTAATAAATTATAAATTGGCATTGCTTGATCTCAAGATAAAATCGTTGTGGGATTTTGAAAAAAATTGCGCTGTCTTGAAAAGTACAAAATAATAACGGGTCAATAACGAAATGAGTGGGTGGTTTTTTAAATAGTGCGATGTTGTGATCGGTTGCTGGATTTAAGGACAGTCGAATCGTTTATGCCCGGCCGATAAATTTTATAGACAAGATGATTACCGGTAGGATAATGGGTGGCGGACTTGCGAATTGAGAAGCGCAAGGATAGAAAGATAATTTAAAGGAGGGGAGCAGCTATTAAAAAATTAAGAGATAACGCACCACAAATTTCACCAATTATGTGAATATTAAGAATCATTCAAATGCCAATTAATTTTGAATTTGTGATCTTTAGAAAGAAGGAGTCAAAGTGAGATTAAAGCAAATTCCCTGGATTTTCATCCTGCTTGTTTTTGCCTGCAATAAATCGCAGGAAAGTCTGGATACACAAATTGCTGTTCCTGTTTCGGTGCAGGATGTGTCTTTGCAACCCATCGAAGAGTTTGTTACAACAACAGGGACTGTTAAAGCAATTCAGCAAGTTGTCCTCAAAGCGGAAACCGATGGTTTTTATCGACTGGGAAAAGATTCTCGTGGAAAGCCCTATGTTCTGGGTGACTATGTGGAAAGAGGAGATATCATTATTTACCTGGACAATCCGGAACTGGAAAATAACATAAAGATAGAATCGCAAAAATTGAATCTGGATATTTCCAGGCGCGAGTTTGAAAAGCAAAAATCGTTGTACGATAAAGGCGGCGTTACCCTTCGTGAATTAAAAGATGCTGAAAGAGCATTTATCGACGCGAAATATAATTATGACAATGCCATTATCCAATTGGCAAAGATGAAAATTGTCGCTCCGTTTAGCGGGTTTATCGTCGATTTGCCATACTATACCGAAGGAACGCGGGTTTCCCTGAATGCACCCATGGTGCAGATTATGAACTATAAAAAATTGTACACTGAAATCAATCTTCCGGGCAAGGAACTGGGGCGCATAAAAGTTGAGCAGCCTGTGAGAATTCTGAATTATACTTTACCGAAAGATACGCTGTGGGGAAAAATATCTCAGGTATCTCCTGCCATCGATGCGGATACGCGTTCTTTCAAAGCTTTCGTCGAGGTGGATAATCAGGCATTGCTCCTCAGGCCGGGAATGTTCGTCAAGGCTGAAGTGGTAGTCGCAAAAAAGGACAGCGCCATTGTCATTCCCAAGGATATTATTCTGGCCGGCGGGCATGGCAAGCATGTTTTTGTCGTCGTCAAAGGTGCGGCAGAGGAGCGACGAATTACCACAGGCTTGGAAAATCCTGATGATGTGGAAGTTACTGATGGGCTGAAGGTGGATGAAAGATTGATTGTCAAGGGATTTGAGACGCTGCGGAATCGTACGAAAGTGAAAGTGGTTAGATAGCGGAGAACGGAAAACGAAGAGCGAAAGTCGGATAACAGATGGCGGATGGCAGATAGCAGATAACGTCTTACGAATAGTTTTCATTAATTTCCAAAAATTACTGAAAAATCATTTTTTTGGTTTTAGATAATATGAAAAAATTAGCACAATTTTCTGTAGATTACCCGGTTACGGTTTTAATGCTTGTTCTTGCGATTTTATTGCTGGGATATATTTCGTTTGCGAAATTGGGGGTTGATCTTTTTCCCGATCTGAACAATCCGCGAATTTATGTCGAACTGAAATCCGGCGAGCGGCCGCCTGAGGAGATCGAAAAGCAGTTTGTTGAAAATATGAAATCTCTGGCCATCCGGCAAAAAAAGGTTGTTCAGGTTTCCTCGATTTCCAGGGTTGGTTCAGCGCAAATCACGGTCGAATATTCCTGGGATGCGGACATGGACGAAGCGTTCCTTGATCTGCAAAAGGCAATGACGGCATTTAACCAAAATGCGGATTTGGATGAACTGGACATTACTCAGCACGATCCCAACGCCGCACCCATTATGCTGCTGGCTTTTTCCAATCCTAACATCACGGATATGGACGAGTTGCGCAAGGTCGCGGAAAATTATCTGCGTAACGAGTTGGTGCGGCTGGAAGGTATTGCAGAAGTGGAATTGCTGGGGCAGGAGCAAAAACAAGTTGTCGTCGAGACCAACAATTATCTGCTCGAAGCATACAATTTAACACCTTCTGTTATTTCTACCCGCATTCAAAATTATAATCGTAATGTTTCCGGCGGTTCGATTGTGGAAATGGGGAGGAAATATATCATCAAGGGAGTGGGAGAGTTCAACTCTTTGGATGACATTGGCGATGTGATCGTTTCCTACCGCCAGCCAACTGCTGAGGAACAGGCCGCAGGGGTATCGCAGGGCGTGCCCGTCTATTTACGCGATGTTGCTGATATTCGCCTGCAAAACAAGGACCCTGAAAACATTGTTCGCGTTAATCAAAAACGCTGTATGGCGCTGGCAATTTATAAAGAGACAAAATATAACACCGTCAAAGCAACACAAACACTGCAAAAAGAACTGGATGATTTGCGTAGGGCGCTGCCGGGGTATCAACTTTCAGTGATTCAAAATCAGGGAAAATTTATTAACAATTCGATTAATGAAGTCAAACAATCCGCTTTGATCGGTATTTTGCTCGCAATAATCGTTCTGTATATTTTTCTCCGTAGAATCGGGGCGACTGCCATTATCAGTCTTGCCATTCCAATTTCTATTATCGCCACTTTTAACCTCATGTACTTTGACGGCTTGAGCTTGAACATCATGACGCTTGGAGGTCTTGCCCTGGGCGCGGGAATGCTCGTCGATAATGCCATTGTGGTGATGGAAAATATCTTTCGAAATATTGAGGCAGGCATGTCCGTCAGGGACGCTGCGATCCAGGGTACTGCACAGGTTGGCGGCGCCATCACAGCTTCAACCATCACCACGATTGTGGTTTTTTTGCCCATTGTTTATTTGCATGGCGCGTCCGGTGAACTGTTCAAGGATCAGGCCTGGACCGTGGCATTTTCGCTTCTGTCTTCTCTTGTAGTTGCTATTCTTGTCATCCCCATGTTGAGTAATAAATTTTTAAAATCCGGTGAAACGGCAATTGCAGCCCATTCTATTCGCTTTCCTCATTATCACATATTTCTTGAAAAGATACTAAAAAAATCATGGCTCGTTATAGGCGGTGCAACACTCTTGGTCATCATTGCCGTGCTGCTCATTCCTGTTGTCGGCAGTGAATTTATTCCCAAAAGCGACATGGGAGATTTTTCTGTCGAGCTAAAACTGCCGGAGGGAACTGATCTTAATCGTACTGAGCAAACTGTCGTCAGTATTGAGAAAATTGTACATTCTGTTCTCGGAGATAATATTCAAACGATGTACAGTAAAATCGGCCCTTCCACGAATTTGTCGAGCGATCAGGAATCCATTTTTGAGGATGAAAATACGGCGACCATGAAGATTATTCTTCGAAAGGGGCATTCGCTTCCTTCCAATGAAATTATTAATCG
>JAACEJ010000502.1 GCA_011682565.1 Actinomycetota bacterium
ATGTTGCTGGCCGCTTTGCTCAGCGGTCTGGCATTGGCCAACTCCGGTCTCGGTGCAGCACATGGGATTGCGGCGGCGCTCGGTGCATTAGCAGGCATCCCTCACGGAAAAGCATGTGCCGTGCTTATTCCTCACGTCATGCGCATCAATCTGCCGTATTGTATTGAAGGATTTGCTGCAATCGCCGGTGCATTGGCTGACAACGTGGAAGGTACAATGGACGAAAAAGCAAATCGCGCCGTGGAAATTGTATCCTCATTATGTGAAGGTGTGGGCATTCCGCAGAAATTATCAGCCAAAGAAGTGAATCCGAAGCTGATCCCCGCGCTGGTGAAAAATTCTCGCGGATCGAGCATGAGCGGCAATCCGGTAAAACTATCCGACGAAAAAATTGAGAGTATTCTTCGCACCGTCATATCCATTTAATTCAGCAGGATTATTTTCACATATTTCCTGAAAGCCATGCATTCATAAAAAAGAACAGGAAAAATGAATCCCGACGTCGTTCAACTCACGCAAGAGCTGGTAAAGATAAATTCCATCACACCCGAGGGAAAATCCGAGTGGGCTAAACACGGTGGAGAAAGCAGGCTGGCACAGTGGCTGCATCAGTTTTTCTCAGAAAGCGGCTGGCACTGTGATTTGATGCTGGTAAAAGAGAACCGGCCAAACCTCATCGCACGGCCGGATACTTTTAATCCCGACCTGCCGACCGTTGCCTTTCAGGCGCACATGGACACCGTAGATGTAGAAGGCATGAGCATCCCTCCTTTTAGCGCTGACATTCACGACAATTGCCTGTGGGGCCGCGGCGCCTGTGACGTGAAAGGAACCATGGCGGCAATGATCACGGCGATAATGAAATGGACACAAAAAAGCAAAACCGCGACATTCAACCTCATTTTTATGGCCACCATGGGAGAGGAAAACGGCACGCTCGGATCGAAATATTTTGCACAACATTCGGAACCCATCGACATGATCATCATCGGCGAACCGACGTCTTTGCAACCTGTCATCGGCCATAAAGGATTATGGCGGTTTGCCGTTGAAACCCACGGCGTCTCATGCCATTCTTCCATGCCAAAGGAAGGGCTTAACGCAATTGAAGGAATGCTGCCGATCATAAATTTTCTGAAAAAAGATTTAAAAAGCTCCTTTGAACAGAATTCGGAAAACTCTTTTTCTCTGACTCAAATCCACGGTGGCAGCGCGATCAATATCATACCTGATCTGTGCCGGGTGGAAATCGACACTCGCTTTCAAAACGGAACAGAAATTGAAGAATTCAGAACCCGGATTTTGCAAAAATTGGCGGAAAAAGAATCTGAAATCTATCAGCCGGTTTTTAAAGAAATCGAGTATGCACCGGCTTTTCGTACGGTTAAAAATTCGCATCTACTTGAGCTTTTACAAAAATCACTGAAAAAGTACAACATAAAGAATAAAACACAGATCGCGCCGTGGTATTCGGATGCCGGATTTATTTCCACCGTTGTCCCGGATGCCATCATCTGGGGGGCAGGAGACATTCGATTCGCGCACACTATTGATGAACGAATTTCCCTAGAACAATTACATACAGCAGTAACCGTTCTTTTGCAATTCTTGTCGGAATGTGAGGATTATTATGGAAGCAAACAGCACATTTAACCCACCCAAAGTATTGAATTCAGTTCTGGTAAAACCGGCAGGCCCGGATTGTAATCTGCATTGCACCTATTGTTTTTATCTTCAAAAAGAGGCGCTTTTCCCGGAACAGAAGAAGCATCGCATGACCGAACCGATCCTAAAAGAAATGGTTAAGCAAGTGATGCAGCAAGGCGGACAGAACGTTAACTTTGGCTGGCAGGGCGGCGAACCAACGCTCATGGGACGTCCATTCTTTGAAAAAGCTGTGCAGTATCAGCAGCGATTCGGTCGTCCCGGGCAAACCGTGGGAAACGGCCTGCAAACCAACGGCATCCTCATTGACGAGAGCTTTGCCAAATTTTTAGCGGACGCCAAATTCCTGGTCGGGCTTTCCCTGGACGGGCCGGAACATGTTCACAATAAATATCGCATGTTTATTGGGGACAAACCAAGCTGGCATCGCGTCGTTAAAGCACGCGACGCGTTGCTCAATGCCGGAGCGGAAGTCAATGCGCTGATTGTCGTCAACGATTACTCGGTGAACTATGCAAAAGAGATTTATAAATACCACAAAAAAAACGGTCTCAAATTCATGCAGTTCATTCCTTGCGTTGAGCCCGATCCGACTGACCCGAGCAAAGCGGCGCCCTATTCGGTTTCTGCCGAGGCATACGGCAATTTCCTTATCGAGCTTTTTGATCTGTGGGTGAATGATTTTCGCTTTGGTCAGCCCATGACCAGTGTCCGTTGGTTTGATTCGGTGTTTTACACTTATGTCGGTATGCAAGCGCCGGAATGTACTTTGCTGAAAGAATGCGGTATCTATCTCGTTGTAGAACACACCGGCGATGTTTATTCATGTGATTTTTACGTAGAGCCCAAATGGCACCTGGGAAACGTGATGCAGAATAATCTCAGCGATCTGCTTAATTCGCCGCTGCAAAATCAATTTGGCGCTGTAAAAAGCGCCATGCCAAAAGAATGTTACTCCTGCGAATGGGTGAGCCATTGTTACGGCGGCTGTCCCAAAGACCGGCAAAAAGATGCGCGCGACAACGGTTCGAATCATTTTTGTCAATCCTACAAAATGTTTTTCTCCCATGCCGACGCCCGTTTGCGAAAAATTGCCGACGAATGGATGATTGCACAAGGAATAAAAAAGCCGAATAATGCACCACCCGAAGAGGATGATTATGTTGAAGTACGACCGAACGACCCGTGTCCCTGCGGCAGCGGCAAAAAATTTAAAAATTGCTGTGGGAAGGAGATATAAAAACGGGAGAACGGTTTACTTTAAATGCAAGAGATTCGTCCAAAAGCGACGAACCTAATTTTATATGAGAAACTTTATTCGACAGAGACATCAAAAGTTTCGAAGAGATTTGCGGTCTGAGAAATATCTACGTTGAAAGAACTCCCAGTGGGATCGACAAATATTTTAGCCAATTATTTTATTGTAAAATCGTTTTGCCAGAAATTGTTTTGCCTTTAATTATTTTGTCTTCGAGTTCGTAAAATCGAATTCCTTGATAGCATTGACAAATTTAATATATTCTCACCGAATTACTTTTTCAAAGGTTGTCATGCAACAAAATGAACTTATTTTACTTTTCGGATTTGCATTTGTGATGGTTGTGCTTTTCGGCTTGATTATCTATTTCCAAAACAGACACTTGAAATCCCTGATAGAAGCGCAAAAGCCGGACGAGTCCGTCAACATCATCGGGCAGTGGATGCAGGAGATGCGCGGCAGTATTGACCGAACCTCGGGTATGATTCAGCAGCAACTGAACATGACCCAGGAAGCAGTGAGCAGTCGCCTGGATAACACTGCACAATTGATGCGCCTGCTAAACCGCGACCTTGGGCAAATCCACGAAATCGGCCAGCAAATGCGGGATTTTCAAAAGATTTTCCGCTCGCCAAAACTGCGCGGAAATGTCGGAGAAAGCATATTAAAAGATTTGCTCTACCAGATTTTGCCCAAAGAAAATGTCAAATTGCAACACCGTTTTCGCAAC
>JAACEJ010000503.1 GCA_011682565.1 Actinomycetota bacterium
ATAAAAGCAATTCCGAGCATAAAAATAAAAAGCGCACCGATCCCTTTATTCATGTTTAAGAGCATATTCGACCTCCGTTTGAAATTTTTTGCAGGATTCATGTTCTATTAGATGCACAAGCCAGGTAAAAGTTCATGAAAAATATATTCATTTTCCTTTCATCCTGAAATTTGCAGCAAAATACAATGACAATACTTTAGACGTCTCGGACAGACAGCCCTTACAATATTGCAGAAATGCCCTCCGGTGGAATACCGGCAATGGGTAACAGCTGTTAGCAAATACAAATCACATCTTGGCGGCTATTCACCTGGCTTATTCACACAAATCCATGTTTCATCCAACTCCATACCTTCATTTTTCAATTGAATGATCCATTTGCCATTTTCAACTTTTGATTTAAACTTTAAACTTTGGCCCACTTTGCTGGGAATGTTACAAGCCTCATAATGTTCAGTGTAAGAAGAATCGGTAAAGTTGTAGGTTCCGAATGCGCTAAAAAATTGTGAATCAGGATTATCATGGTACATTTCAACGACAGCGAAATGGTTTTTGCTGAGAATCTTGTAACTGATTCGATTTGTTTCGTCCAAAGTCGTTGAAAAACCGGGACCAACGTATTTACCCGAGGTCATTTTCCATGTCCCGCAAAGTACCGTTTTATCCTCCTTTTTGCACCCGGCAAAAAACAGACCCAGAAACACCAGGCTTAAAATCCAATTAAAATTTTTCACTGACGCCTCCTGCTTTTTTAAATGTTTTTAAAAATAGCGAGATTGTTTAATTGGAAAATTACACTTGTTCAGTTCTGGCTTTTGGATGGCATCCCGATGAGAAAGTATTAACGATATTGTATACTAAAGATAAATTTCATATATGTCAAGGAGAATCTTCAAATCAATGTTTGCAATTCAAATTTAAAAGTTCTCTTGCGACATCGCTTAGGGAATGAAGATGCGGAAAAAGATCATCCTTCCCTTTTCCAAAGATCAGCGTCATGGCCGGATTGCGTGTGTGTCCTTTGACCGAAATGTCCTCAATATTTCCGTGATCGCTGGTTAACAAAACGAGGGTGTCGTTTAAATCCACATTTTCAAGAACAGAATAAAGAAACTCTTCCAACTTTGAAATTTCTTTCAGGGCGCGATCTAAATCTCGCGAATGGCCGGCTTTATCCGTTAGAAAATATTCATACAAGCAAAAGTGGTACTCTGTCGTCTGCTTGCCGATAATTTTTCCAGCTTTTTTCGGTGTGAATAATGGTACATCGAAACCCAACTCACGCAGGGACATGTTCGTCATGTCGTGGTAAACCGAACGCTCCTGCAAAAGATCATCGATTTTAAAAAACGGCAGGTTCGCGTATAAATTTGCAACGGTGGTAACTGCGAGATGCTTGATAATTTCATGAGGATCGTAATCAAAAAAAGGTGGGCGGAATGTATTCAGGAACGCTGCTTTACAGCCGCACCTGGTAAATTGTTTAAAAATGGATTTTTCAGCAATGACTTCCCGAAGTCTCTGATTGGGAAAATGGTTTAAATGCCTGCCCAAAAGCCTGGCGGCGTTTACGCCGGTGAGAAGCGCAGTCTGACCGGTTGCACTCTGCGGCAATCCCGGCATCCCGAGTGTTGCATCCAAACCGATGGCGTATCCGGTTGAATCCAATCTTTTGGGAAAATCATCGGATAAAAAGTGATTGAAAAGAGAAACGTTTTTGTCGGCACACGGGTTGATCGATGTATCATCCTCACCAATTCCAAGTCCATCGACAAAAATCATTAAAACATGTTGGGGAAATTCTTTACGGCTATAATTTTCAGAGATCATCAGCTAACACTAAAAAATAAAGTTAAATTCCATTGGCTTTCCAAATTGTCGGCCAGGCATGATCAAGTCAACTTTTATATCTGCCTGAAAGAATCTTGTTAGCCAGAGGACTCGATATACAAGATCCCAGTTTCAGCGCTTCGCCAACAATGTTCATCTCGGTTGGATTCTTTTATCCGTTGGAAAAAGCCGTTTGTACAAGCATTAATAATATTTTGTAATCCGTGTACCACGATAGTAATGTGCAAGGATGTCTCCGGCCGATTTCCCTTGCAGCGCCATCATCCCGGCACCAATTTGGCACATCCCCACGCCATGTCCCCAGCCTGCACCCTTGAAAATGAATTTTTGTACTCGCCCTTCTGCGTCCGAAATTTTATCCACAATGAAACAGGCACTGTACAACGTTTTAAGGGCAAGCGCGCGACGAATGTTCAGTTCATTGTGAATGGTAAACGAACCGGCAGAACCGATGACCTGTAAATCAATAATGCGGCCGGAAACACCACGGCGCAACGGGACAATATCGACAAGCGCACCTATTTGCTCTCCGGTTTTTTCTTCAATAATCTGACCTAGTTCCTTTACAGAATATTCCTCCTGCCAGCGAAAATACTTGTCGCTGTAAGCAGAGAACTGAGGATCGCCCATCAATGCTGCATTGCAATTTACAGCGGGACGCGATTCGATCCATTTTTTCACATTGGCTTCTTTTGACAGATCGAATGCACGCAGCAAGTTCTCATTTTTTAAAACATCAAAAACGCCGACAAGATAAGGTTCGCCATCACTATTCCAGACGTTTTCCGCATTTTCCGTGTGACCGCCGCAAAGTGCGGAATATGGCGTGGAACAGAGACGATGATCATACGTGAGAACAAACCCCTTTGTCTCCCACACGGCTTTGCGTATTGACGGAGCATCCTGACCGATGCCGACAAAAGACTGGCAATGTACATCATCACACATATCAAAAGGCTCGTCCAAGTGCTTGCGGCCAAAATTATAAAGAAAAAGTGTACGGGCAACAACGGCCTGCGCCTTCAAAGCCTCCAAAGGAAAGGAGGATGTCATTTCACCGGGAAGCACGCCTTTAAGATAGTTGTCCATCGTCAGGACATTGATTGCAGTAAGCTTGCCGGACGCATCGATGCGAAATTCCATCTCACCGGTAAAAGTCCGATCCTCTGTTCTCTCCCATTGAAAACCCTGACCAATACGAACGTTTTTAAGTATTACAGGTGATCTGGTAATTCGCAATGCATTTTCAATAACGAGCGTTTCCCCCGATGGAGAAACGAGTCTGATAAATCCGTGTGCCCGCCCCATTTTTTCACGAACAACCTTTCCGCCGGCCAAACGCGGTGTTGTGGCGAGATACGCCGCAGCCTGGCGCTCATTGTCAAAATCTTTAGCCAGGACAACGCGGTAATTTTTCCTGTCCACAATTGTTTTATTTCCCGCGCGAAGTGCATCGCCGGAAGTAATTAATTCCACACGAATGTTTTGCGAACTGAATTTATACAAAATGCTTTCAGCGCGTTCCTTTTGAAAAGTTTGAATAAAAAGAATTCGATAAACCGTTGGTGCGGGAGTGCCGTTTACAACTTTTGCTTTCCACAAACCTGTAGCAGAAAAGTTGAACTTTTCCCCTCTTTTCTTGCCAAGCACAAAAAAAGAATTCAGCGGTTCAAATTCAATCTCGTCCTGTCCCTCAAATATGCCGACACGCACGATGGGCTGGGAAGGAACTTGTTGATATGGAATTCTGGCACAGGAAAAATAAAATGCTGCAACAACAAGAACGAGTAAAAGTCTTGTT
>JAACEJ010000504.1 GCA_011682565.1 Actinomycetota bacterium
TTCAATTTATTCTCCTTTTTACTTGGTCTGATAAAAGAAATCGAAGTAATGATACAAATATAACAAGAAGTTGGAAAATCGAAAACACTTTTTTTAGTGAGGCTGATTGCCGGGAGGAAGCGTGGGATAAGTGAATATTCCTGCGATATATTAAAAGTTTGCTGATGAAGGTTGATTCTGCTCAGTTATGTGTGATGGTTCTGAAAAAAGTCGACTCTGATATTTATTTCAAGTTCCTGCAACCTGTTGAAATTTCAGACTAAAATCATTGTTGCAGGACTTTTCATTGATGAGGAGTGCGGCGTTTACATTCTTCGGGATTGATGTATAGCATCAAACTTCCGAAGATGTCCAGCGTTTTAACTTCTTTGCCTGAACCGGTGGGAGCAAACAGACCGTGAATGCAGTCAACAGACCAGACATCCAAACTGGCGGTATTGCAGGTTCCTTCGCAGGGTTCGGTGATGATGTAGGTCATGGGTTCTCCCATAATGGGATTTGATTTAAGATGCAACTGCGGAACTTGTATCTTTTTTGATTCTTTCCATTCTTCCCTTGGGCACTTTAACAAAAGAGTGCCAGTTTTCCGGTGGAGAAATATGCTTAATGTGAAAAGGCTCTTGTTTTTTGCGCTTGTTGGTGAGCGAGTAAATTAAAAAATAAAGACCGGCAACAAATGAACGCCACCCTTCTTTGGGATGTGCAATGGCCTGTTTTAATTTATAAAAAATATATTTGGGGCGAAAATGAAATATTTTGAATGCTTGTTCGCAAAACTGTTCCAAGTCCTCGGGAGAAAGGCCGGGGAGATTGATCACACAGCGGTGTCCGCCCTCGTCGGTGAGCCATTCGCGGAAATTATCCGTGGCAAGATAGCCGTTTTCCTTGTAATAGGCATAAGCGCCGGTTCCGGGATAAGGCATAACCGGATAAAACTGGGCGCTGTCCGGGCCGACTTTGAAAGCGAGGTCGAGCGTCTTTTGCATGGTTTCGTGGGTCTCGCCCGGAAATCCGACCATGAAGCAGCCATGCACCAGCATCCCCAACTCGTGGGCATTGTCTACAAATTTTTCCTGAATACTTCGATTTTGCCCTTTGCGCATGTTGCGCAGAATAATATCATCACCGGATTCAAAACCGACAGCGCAATTTCTTAATCCGGCGTCCTTTAGTGCTTTCAGTGTTTCAAAATCCACGGTTGTGCGCAGATTGGCAAAAAAAGGCAGCTTGATATTCTTTTCTCTGACCAGTTCTGCAAATCGTCGGGCAAACTTGCGATCCGCGCCAAAGTTGTCGTCTTCAAAAGTGATCTCTTTAATCTCGGGCATGTTCTCCTGCACCCACAGCATTTCACCGACGATATGCTCCGGGCTGCGGTGTCGGTAGCGATGGCCGTGCACAACCTGCGGATAAACGCAATAAAAGCACATGGAGTTGCAGCCACGCCCGCCGATAAGCATGACCATAGGATGGTAAGAAAGATTGAAATAGTAATCTGAAGGATTCAGGAATCTTTTATAGATCGGCGCAATCCACGGTAGTTGATCCACATCCTGAATGAGCGGCCTGTTTTGTGTGCGCGCAAGAGTTCCGTTTGTTCTGTATGCAATGCCCTGAACGGCGGTAAAATTTGATTTTTCCTTTTCCAATTCCTGAGCAATGTCCCGGATGGTATAATCATATTCACCGATAGCAACAAAATCAACAGCCGGTTGTTGTAGCATGGATTCCTTCCACAGGGCGGTTACGTGTGTTCCGGCCATGCAAATTTTTGCTCGCGGCAGTAAATTTTTTAAATTTCCGGCGATCTCCAAATCCGAATGCCAGCTCGCCGTGACGGACTCGATAACCATGAGGTCCGGCTGAAATTCCAAAACGGCTTGTTGTAATTCCTTTTCCGTCTTGCCGCTTGCCGGACAATCGATTAAATTGATTTCGTGGCCGTATTTTTCCGCAACCGCGGCAGCGTGCGCCAGCCAGTAAGGATAATACATGGTTCCGGATTTAATAATGCCGGGACTGCGTTGCGCCCGGCTGAACCTGCCGAGAAAGGGAGGGTTGATAAAAAAGATTTTCACTTTTGGCTCCTGCACGGATGTTTTTAAAATCGTTGGGGACACATATTTCAGAATCTAAATAAATTTGACATTGGAGAGAAATAAATCACAGCAACGATAGCAGATTGGGAAAAGCTTCCGTTTCTTTAGCTCAAGCCGCCAGCGCCGATAACGCTCGCCGTTCCAGATATCCATAAAACTTTCTTCATTAATATTGCCGCAAATATAATCCGGAAAATCGGGACAGGGCGTTACATCGCCGTTAGGAAGAATATAAGATTTGACCCAGACGGAATAGCATGTGTCGGAGCCGAATGTTTCGGTGATATTTTCGTAATAAGTATCCACCTGATCGGGTTTGATATACGGAGACATTGTGATTGGAATGTCCGATCCGTTTTTTTCAAACTTTATCAATTCCTGTTTTATTCCTTCGAACTTTTTCCGCTTTTCAGGATCAAGAATGACATCAGTCTCGTAAGGAAGCCAGGAGACAGCATCGATATCGAATAGTCGCTTCATTAGGTTTTGATGCGCCTGTCCGGTCTGTTTTGTTGTGAACCATGTCCAGTTAAAATTAAGGCTGTCGGCACCGAGACGTTTGGAAATTTCAACAAGGCTGTAAATGTACTCAAAATTGTAGGGGCTGATCGTGCCGCGCACACGAATGATCGGCGTTTTCACACCTTTTTTCTTTTTCTCCTCGTGGATGGCCTGGATGCCTTTTTCAACAAGTTTAAAAGTACCTGCCAGACCGCGCACTTCGTCATGGACTTCCGGCGGGCCGTCAATGGAGATGATCAGATCATCAAGCCCGCTGTCGACAATCTCTTTGGCCTTCTTTTTCAGATACAGCCCGTTAGTGTTTATCTGCACGGTTAATTTTTGTTTCTTTGCATATCTTATCAGCTCCAATATTTCTTTATACATAAAGGGCTCACCGCCCCAGAGGTAGAGGTTAGGCCGCCATCCTTTGATTTCATCGATCACCTGTTTATACTTTTCCACGGTTACTTTTTCATGGAAAAATGCAGTCGGCGCCCATTTCGCGTGTCCTTCCGGATTTCCTTCCCTCGGCTGTCCGCACATTTTGCAGCGCAAATTACAAGCGTTCGTCAGTTTGATCGAAATAGTGCCCGGCGGGTGCGCCCAGCCGTCTTCCCTGCAATAGTCTTTCTTAGCTGTAACACTATTTCTGAATGTAATTTTTGCTTTATTCGTCGCCAAGCGCGGATTTTTAAGCGCCAGCTTGACCATTTTTGTGAGTGCACTCATGAGATTCCTCGTTGTAGTTTGATTAAAAAAACTGTGGTTTTTCTTTTCACAATCATTATCCGCTGTACTGTTTGACTATCGGGATATGATCGTATTCGCTGCCAAAATAGAGCGCAAAAGCGACAAGAGCTAATTGGACCATAAATGCCATATAAACCCGGGGAGGTATGAGTTTGGAAGCACAACCTCTTGTGAGGACGCATTTATCTGCGTATTGTCGCCGGTTGAATTATTTGGGATTTCTATAAACGGCGTCGGTCGCTAAAATTTGATAGCCTCTGATATTTTATATCCTGTAATAACTTTGCACGTAAACGA
>JAACEJ010000046.1 GCA_011682565.1 Actinomycetota bacterium
TAAAAATACTTTTGCAGAAAGCTTGTGCAACTCAGACTCTCCTTTTTGCTGTGTTCCACGAATTACACTGCGGACAATGCCAAAAATAGTCCTGATTTGTATAATTGCAAACGTTGCAAACATATCTGTTGCGATCCTTTAGCAACTGGCCGGCCAGTTCGGAAGCAATATCCGCGGCTTTTTCATCACGGCCCAGTTTACTCTGCAGCCGAACGAGCATCAGCTTGACATCAACACGATCAGGGTCATACGAAAGCGCTTTGTTGCAAACATCGACCGCATGCCGGATTTCCCCCTTTTTCTCATAGATTTCTGCCAGTCCCAACTGGGCTTCCACGACCTGCGGGTTTGATTTTAATAAATCACGATAGACTTCTTCGATCTCGCCAAACTGGCCAAGATCGAATAACACATGTTTCAGGCGTGCAAAAGCCAACTCGGGGAAATTCGGGTTCTTTTGAATCAAATTTTTAAGCGCATCCAAAGCGTCGGAAGGCCGTTTATCGCGCATGTAACTGTCGGCGAGTTCCAAAAATCCCTGAACACAATCCGGGCTTAATTTGATGGCTTCCCGGAAATGCACGCGAGCATCATGCTCCTGGTTTAGCGCAACCGACTGTCGTCCCTGTTCAACTTTATAGCAGGCAAGACGGATATTTTTTTCATCTTTTGGCAATTTGCTGTTTTTGCGAACCACATTATAAGCACTTTGCCAATCGCCCATTTCCTCAAAGATCGCGAGTTGAAAATCCTTTGCCCATGCATTTCCGCGTTCAACATCCAATATATGATCGCAGGCCTGAAGAGCCTGGGGAAATTTTTGGGCAGTCTGGTAATCCTTTGCCAGCGCTTTATTTACGGCTATGCGTTGATTATCGCTGAGATTAGGGCGTACGAGCAAATCGCGGTGAATTTTAATTGCTCCATCTGCGGCTTCCTGAGATCGGAGAATATCCCCAATTTTAATATACGCATCAATAAACTCGGTGTCCATGCGTACGGTACTGCGCAGCTTTTCCAGAGCTTTGTCCTTTTCATCTGCCAGTAAAAAGTTCAATCCTGCGATATACTCTGTTCTCGCTTCACCTGTGACAGCTTTTCCTTTTCTGAACAGCCATAATATTATTATTAAAACAATTGCAAGGATTCCAATGATGATCAATAAATAAAAAGTCTGATCCATCTAACTACTCCTTTGCGTTTTCTTTTTGTCAGGTTGAGGAATTTTCTTTTCAGGAGAGGGCGTCACAGCTTCTTCCACCGAAACATTGCGCAACCGATCTAATTCCTGGCGCAGCTTTTTGATTTCCTTTTGGCTTTTTCGATTTGTGTTTTTCAGCCCCAGGATTTGCACAATAGAAACCACAAGCCAGAACAGCATTCCCACGGCAAAGGAAACGTACATCACGACCCAGAGAGGTAAATTTACACTTTGCCATTGAATAAAAGTTACCGTAACCTGCTGATCCGTATTTTGCAAAGCAAAACCAATGATCAAAATAATGAGCAAAGCGCCAATGATCCATCTAAGAATCCACATAAATCCTCCGAATTTTTTGTTTTCGCCCCTTCTTATTCACTTATGAACAAAATTGTGCCCATAAATGGTAAAACATTTTAATGATATCCGACATTAAAATGGAAGAAAACTAAACGCAATATAAGCATAAAATGATTGCTTATTATGACAAACTTGTAAAAAGTCGAAAAGCATGTCATCGCGAGGAATGAAGCGTGAGTTTACCCCGAATTATCGGGGAAGCGATCTTTATAAAACAGCACGTTAGGCGACATCCAGATTGCTTCGCTTCGCCCGCAATGACATTTTGAGATTTTTTACGAGAAACTCATGTTTTATTTTAAACAGAATTTAAAACACAAAGATGAAAAATCAAAGAAAAGAATTACCGAATAAAAAAAAGAGTTGGGCGAATTTTCAACCCAACTCTTTAATATCCCAAAGAAGACAAGTAATCTATTTAGATTCCGGTTCCTTGGTCTCTTCGTCCTGAGTATCTTCTTTCTCCGCCGCATCGGCTTCGACAGAATCTTCCGCGATTTCCGCTGATTCAGACTTTTTTTCCTCGGCAGTTTGTTCTGCTTCAGGTTCCACCGGTGCTTCACCGACGTTGTCCTCTTCAACCTCCACCGGAGTTTCCTCTTGTGCAGGAGCTTGCGCAACGGTTTCTGCTGTTTCGGCTTCAACAGATTCTTCGGCTGCAGCTTGTTCCGGTTCTTGCTCCGCATCCTTAATTTCGGACGCTTCGCCATCACCTTGCGCTTTCTCAGGTTCTGTGGAAACAGTTTCTTCCGTTACAGATTCATCCTTTTGCTCTTCGGGCACTTTTGTTGTTTTTTCAGCACCCTCGGCAGGTTGTTCATCCGCAGTCTCTGTCACGGGGACATCGACCACATCTTGCTTTGGAGTTTCTTCTGCTGTAGCATCCTCGGCCACTTCATCTTCCGCAGCTTTCTTCTCACTACTTGCAGGTTGTGGAGCACGACCGCTTTTTTCGGAAAGAACAATTTTCTTGTTTTCCTTGTTAAACTCCAATACCGTAAGGGTGATAATGTCGTCGATCTGATAACCGTCAGCAGGCTTTGTCAGTTTTTCTTTGGCAAGCTGAGACATAGGCACAAAACCATCCACGCCATCGGGCAGTTCGGCAAGCAAACCTTTCTCGATCAAGCGGACAACTTTGCCTTCAACTTCCATTCCGGGTTTATATCTTTCTTCAAAATAATCCCATGGATTGTCCTGCGTTTGTTTGTAACCCAAAGAAATGCGGCGATTATTTCGGTCGACGTTTAATACGACAACTTTGATTTCATCGCCTTTCTTTACCACTTCTCCGGGGTGGCGGATCTTTTTGGTCCATGACAAATCAGAGATATGCACCAAACCATCGATACCTTCTTCCAGTTCGACAAAAGCACCAAAATTGGTCAGATTACGAACTTTGCCTGTGTGTATCGAGCCGACAGGATAGCGTTCCGCCAGCGATTCCCACGGATCAGGCTCAAGCTGCTTCAGACCAAGCGATATTTTTCTTTCATCCTTTTGAATATTGAGCACTTTGGCTTCGACATGTTCGCCAACAGCCAGTATTTTGGAAGGATGTTTTATATGCTGCGTCCAGGACATTTCAGAAATATGAATCAGTCCTTCGACACCTTTTTCCAATTCTACAAATGCACCGTAATCTGAAATGCTGACAACCTTGCCGCGAACAACGGATCCGACGGGATATTTTGTTTCAACATCTTCCCATGGATGCGGCTGCAATTGTTTGAGACCAAGAGATATTCGGTCTTTGGCTTCATTATAATCGAGCACCACAACTTGAATTTTTTCATCCAGCGCAACAACTTCCGATGGATGAGATACACGACCCCACGAAAGATCGTTGATATGCAAAAGTCCATCTACGCCACCGAGGTCAATGAACACACCAAAATCTGTGATATTCTTGACAATGCCATCGAGAATCTGGCCACGTTCAAGATCCTCCAGAATCTTTTCTCTCTGGCCCTTCATTTCCTGTTCAACAAGAACACGATGGGAGACGACGATATTTTTCCTTAAATGATTGACCTTGACAATTTTGAAGTCCATGTCCTTGCCGATCAAAGCATCGAAATCCCTGATGGGACGTACATCGATTTGAGAACCGGGCAGGAAGGCATCCACGCCGCCAAGATCAACGACAATGCCACCTTTGATTCTGCGTGTACATTTTCCAGTCAGGATATCGCCGGTTTCATAAGACTGGATAACCTTTTCCCAGATTCTCATGAAATCTGCTTTCTTCTTTGACAAGACAAGGTAACCATCGACGTCTTCGATCTCATCGATATAAACTTCGATATTGTCACCAATCACAACATCTTCAATATTTGGAAATTCTTCCAAAGGAATACTGCCCTCGGATTTAAAACCAATATCAACAGAAACTTCTTTGTCGTTAATCGCCAGAACTTTGCCGACAACGACCTGGCCCGATTTGAAATCCGCCAAAGTCTCCTCATAAAGCTTGGACATGGTTTCAAATTCCTGCTCGCTGTATTCCTGTTCGAGTTTGTCCAGTTCTTCCAGAGTGCGATATTCAGATTCCGGACCGTTCGGTTGAGGCACTTCGGCATCCGCCGTTACAATTTCTGCCTCCACCGACTCGGGAATATCGGTTATTTCTTCTGTTGATTGAGTTTCAACATTCTCTTCCGAGACCGGCGCTTCTTCATTCTCCTGGATTTCTGAAGCGACTGTTTCTTCAACATCACCTCCTTGCTCAATCGAATTTTTCTTCTCGATATCTTCATCGAGGGGTTTGGGGTTGGTTAGTTCATTCATAATTAGGTTAGTCCTCCTTTTTATTTATTGAATCCCCTTAGTGGGGAATATTTTTGCAAATAGTCTCGAACCAGCTCCAATTGCCAATTCGGCGTGGAAGTTCCACCGGTTATTCCCACAATATCCTCTTCGTGGAACCAATTGAGCCTGATCTCGCCGGCCGATTCAATTCGATAACTCCTGGAATTTGCTTGCGAGCATATTTCGTACAACACACCCGTATTCGAGCTGGTTTTCCCACCAACAACCAAAACCACATCAACATTTTTTGAAAATTCCATTAAATGATCATGTCTCTTGTTGATATGCTTGCAAGTTGTGTCAACTATTTCCAGATCGTTCATCAAGGGAGATAATTTTTCTTTTATTTCAAAAAACTTTTGCTGTGAAATTGTTGTCTGCGAAACAAGAACTGATTTCTTGCTAAAATCAATTTTATCAAAATCGAATTCATCGAGAATAACAATGCCGGTATCATCACAATGTCCCAACAACCCGATAACTTCCGGATGTTTTGCCTTGCCGACGATGACGATCTGGTAGCCATTTTCATAATAGTGCTCAACTCGTTTTTGCAAACGGCGCACAATCGGGCAGGTGCCGTCGATCACATTAAGATGCTCAGCTTTAAGCTTTTCATAATTTCGTTTTGGGATGCCGTGTGTGCGGATGAAAAGCTTTTCCTTGCGCAACGGCTCAAATTCGTCGTTCTTTTCGAGAGTGGATTGCTCCCGCGTCTTCATGCCCAATTGCGAAAGTCGATCAATTTCATAACGATTATGGATTATCGGACCTAGCGCAGTGATCGATCTGTTTTCCTCCAAAACATCTTCGATGATATGAATGGCCCTGTCAACGCCCGGGCAGACGCCGGCATTCTTGTCAATTATTACTTGCATAAAACCTTATCATGCTCCGCGTTTTCGTGCTTCCCGGACAACGAAATCCACCTGTTGCTCGATTGTCAAGTCCGAAGTGTTCAGCACAATCGCGTCCTCGGGCTTTTTTAGCGGACTGTACTTTCTTGCACTGTCCGAATGATCCCGATTTTCAATCTCATCACGCAATTTTTTAAAATCAACAGTAATTCCCTTTGAAGAAAGTTCGAGATGTCGTCTTTCTGCCCTTTCTTCAATCGAGGCAACCAAATAAATTTTCAAATCCGCATTTGGAAAAACAACAGTACCGGTATCACGTCCTTCAACAACCACACTGCCATTTTGGGCAAGGTTGCGCTGTTTACAAGTTAGAATGTCGCGAACAGCAGGGTTGGATGCAATATATTTAATTGCTTTCGTTACCTCCGGTAAGCGAATGGCGTCAGTTATGTCTTTTCCATTCAAATAAATCCTCAAACAACCGTTTTCTTTGAAAAGATCGATATTTGCTTTTTCTACCGCATGAACAACCAAATCTTTATTTTGCAAATCTATTTTCAAGCGCAAAGCCTGCAAAGTTGCGGCACGATATAAAGCTCCGGAATCCAGATGTAAATAGCCCAGTTTTTCTGCTACTTTTTTCGCAGTTGTCGTTTTGCCGGAACCCGCGGGTCCGTCTATGGTTATGGTGATACCGTGTTTTTCCTGATGCACTTTTTTACAATCTTGAAATAGAATGTGAACCAAATTATCTTTTCAACAGCTTTGTTGCATTTCGTAATTGCCTGATCTCCGAGTTAGCCAAATAGCGCCATTTACCCCTCGCAACACCTTTTAAAAATAGCGGTCCAAATTGAATTCGCTTAAGCGTGCGAACGCGATAACCCAGCGCTTCCAACATCCTGCGGATTTGCCGATTTCTGCCCTCCCGAAGACTGATTTCAATCCGATCAAAACTATCAGTATAAAAACAGGCCTTGCATGGGGCAGTAACGCCATCCTCAAGTTCCACGCCCGTTGTAAGAGGCTTGAAATCATCAGCATTAAAACCCCTGTCAAGCCTGATGCGATACGTTTTGCTCACTTTGAATCGCGGATGCATGAGTCGGTGTGCCATCTCGCCATCATTGGTCAGGAGCAGTAACCCTTCGCTGCCCGCATCGAGTCGGCCAACCGCAAAGAGACGTTCTTTTATATCAATTAAATCGAGAACCGTTTTACGTCCGCGTTCATCTTTTAAAGTTGTAACTACGCCTTTGGGTTTATTTAAAAGAACATAGATGCGCCGTCGTACAGATTTGACGCTTTTTCCATCCACCCGTACGATATCTTTGTTTTCATCAACAAGGGTACCCAATTGCAGAACTTTTTTGCCATTCACTGTGACTCTTTTTTCTGCAATCACCTTGTCCGATGCCCGGCGCGAACCAACGCCGCACAAGGCAAGATATTTATTCAGACGCATCGTTAACCGTTGGTTTCAACTCGACATTTTCCGACGCTGCATTTGTTGTTTCTTCCGTTGAATTGTGAGCATCATCCTTTTTATCGTCAGGATTCTCCTCCGGAAACTCATCCTGCGGCAACTCGGCCAAAAGCGTCCCCCCCTCTCCTTCGGCAAGCAAGTCTTCTATTTCTTTTGGCTTTGGCAAATCTGAAATCTGATCGAGACTAAAATATTGTAAAAAATCTTTGGTCGTTTCAAACAACAACGCACGCCCGGGACCGCGATCACGGCCAATGATTGTGATTAACCTTCGTTCCAAAAGGCCTTTAATGACACCATCGGAATTCACACCACGAATTGCTGAAATTTCAACTTTGCTGATGGGTTGTTTGAAGGCAATAATGGAAAGAACTTCCAACGCAGCACGAGAAAGGCGGGATCTGAGCTTGTTTTCGTACAACCTGCTGAGCCATTTTGAATACTCTGGTCTGGACGAGAACTGATATCCACCACTTACTCTTTTCAAAAAGATCGATCTTGACTGATAATCCTGATTTAAAAGTTCAATTGCCTCTTCAATTTCCTGTTTTTCCGCATCATCTTGCAAAATGTCATTTATCTGTTTAATTGAAATCGGTGAATCTGATGCAAAAATGAGAGCTTCTACAATGTACTTTAACTGATCTTTATCCATTTAGCCTTTTTATGTAAATTTCCTCAAAAGGATTCTCCTGAGACGCGCGAATTATTTGTTGTTTTATGAGTTCCAAAATAGCAATAAAAGTAACGATCCAAACTATTTTATCATCGTGTAAATCAAATAGCTCGACAAATTTGATTTCCTGCACCTCGTCCAGTTTCTGCAGGATAGACTCGATACGTTCTTCAACGGTGACATTTAAAACTTGTACCCGATGAATGCTTGTTTTTTTCGAATGCTCGACAATTTTTTTAAATGCCGCTACCAGTTCAAAAAGTGTAACATCGGATGAACTGAGATATTCTCTGTCAAAACCATTTTTTTCGTACCTGAAAGCACCGCGGGGAAATTGCCTGCGCGATATTTCTTCTTTTTCGCCCAGATCGACGGCAATATCTTTGAATCGTTTATATTCCAAAAGCCGATAGACAAGTTCCTGCCTGGGATCTTCAATGTCTTCAATTTCCTCTTCGATAGATGGCTTGGGTAAAAGCATCTGGGCTTTTATGCGCATGAGCGTAGCAGCCATCAGAATAAAATCACTTGCCGATTCCAGATCGAACAGCTTGATTATTTCAATATATTCCAGATATTGCTGCGTTACGCTTGAAACAGGAATATCATAAATATCTAATTCATTCTTTTTTATTAAATAAAGAAGAAGATCCAGCGGGCCTTCGAAAGATTCCAGTTTAACCTTATACGGCATATAATTCTATACTTTTATAAACGTGCATACAAAATGAAGGCCGCTTATTTGCGGCCATTAGAATTTGCATCTCGGTTTTTACCTTTCTAAAGCTCTGAAAGGTGTTTTGCAACAATGTCACTCTTAATTCATGAACAAATATGGTTTCCACGATCGCTCACTTACACCGATGAGATATTGCATGAAAAAAAGATAATTCGGTTTTCGTGGTTTTTTCAGCAAGGGCATGCGCACCTGCTCGGGTGTTTTGTTACCCTTTTTATTGTTGCAGGAAACGCAGGCGCAAACAAGATTTTCCCAACTGTCAAGACCACCTCGTGTTCTGGGTATCACATGATCGATGGTTAATGGTCCCTTTTTGGAACCGCAGTACTGGCATTGATAACCATCCCGCCTCAGGATATTTCGACGAGTCAGTTCAACGCGTTTTCGCGGTACGCGGACATAGCACAGCAAACGGATGATGCTGGGCAACGGGTATGCTAATCTTTGCGACCGCACCATCATGGAACGCTTTTCGATAATTTCAACCTTTTGCAAATAGAACAGGATGATTGCCTTTTTGGCGCTGACGACCGTCATCGGTTCGTAGTTCTGGTTCAGCAAAAGTACTTTGGAATTAAGCATTTTTAGTTCAAAAAATTAATTGATAATTTATTATAAATCAGCTTAATAGTCAAGTCATTTCTATAAAATCCGGTAAAAGAATATTTATGATTTATTATAGAGGAATTTTCCCGGCTTCATAAATTAACATAATTGGAATATCATCTTCCACTCGGTAGCGCAGTCCGACGAAATGCTCGGAGACCTTTCCGCATTCTTCATCCCGGCATTTTCCGTTTTCGTCGACAGGCATGCCGCATTTGGGACAATGTTTATTCATGCAAGTCAACGTGTCCTTTTCCTGATCGTATTCAAGGTCGCCCTTGCATGAAGGGCAAGCTAAAATATCCAATAATTCCTTGCTGACCAATTCAGAACCTCCATTTTTTACAAACGTTTTATGACAGCCATCGTTAAATCATCATTTTGCTGCATGCCGTCCAGATGAGCAGGGACGTCGGCAACAATATTATTAATTAGATCTTCCGCTTTGCTGTTTCGATTTTCTTTGAGAAACAGGGACAACCGTTCATCACCATATTCGTCCAGAGATGAGTTCATCGCTTCCGTAACACCATCCGTATAAAGAAACAGTAAATCGCCGGCTTTCATTTGTACATGGCCCACCTGAAATTCAGTTTCTTTTAAAAGGCCAAGCGCCATCCCACCAACATGAAGCTGGTGCAGATTCTCATCTGCCTGATAGAAATATGGCGGATTATGTCCTGCATTTACATAGAATAAATTCCCGCTATTCAAATCAAGTTCCCCATAAAATAGCGTGACAAAGCGTGACAGCGGCATAGATTCGAACATGACGCGATTGATTCGTGACACTAATCTGCCAACCGACGCTGCATCAAAATCCGATTTTTGAAAATGCATTGTCGTACGCAGGGTTGCCATAATCAGGGCAGCGGGTATCCCTTTTCCACACACATCGGCAATACAAAATCGGAGATGATTTTCAGGTAAAATAATGTAATCATAATAATCACCGCCAATGGCTTTTGCCGGCAGATTTGTAGCGGCGAAATCATAATTCTGAATTTCCGGCACGTGCTGTGGAAGCAAGTTTTCCTGAATTTCGCGCGCAACGTTCATCTCGTGTTCCAGAGCACGCTTTTCGAGCGATTCCTTGTGAAGGGCTGCCTGCCTTATAGCCAGAGTTGCGTGAATGGACAAGCCGGATAAAAATTCTTCATCCTCCTCATCAAAGGCACCGCCACGCTTGTTCATAATTTGAAACACACCGATAATCTGCTCATCCTCGTTTCGCATGGGCATGCACAACATGCTCTTTGTATGAAATCCCGTGAGTTTATCAAAATTCTCGGTGAATCGGGGATGCTCCATGGCGTTTTCAATATTTACGGTCTCTCCCGTCTTGGCAACAAAACCGGCAATTCCCTGGCCAATGGGCAGACGAATTTCATTCCTTTCATCCTTGTCACTTATTTTAGACCAGACCTCTCCCTTGTCCCGGTCAATAAGATAAATTGTGCCTGCGCCGGCGTTTGTATTCTCCAATGCAATTCGCAGTATAATCTCAAGCAACTCGTCGAGATCAAGCGTTGAATTGATCGCCTTGCTTGCTTCGATAAGTGAGTGCAGATACTCGACGCGTTCGCGAATAGGTTTGCGTTGCGAGTTTTTTGCTTTATGATCGTTCATTGATTTTTCAAAATTGCAATAAAGTTATTCACTCCAAAACCCCATCTTGCCAAACTTTTCTATTCTGTTTTTTACGAGGATTTTTGGCGGAATATCCTGAAGTAATTCTATTTCTTCTTTGATCACTTTTTTGATAATAGCTGCAGCCCGATCATAGTCGTTGTGCGCCGCGCCAGGCGGCTCTTCAATAATTTTGTCGATGACGCCCATTTCCAAAAGATCATTTGGAGTGACGCGCATTGCTTCAGCGGCCTGCGGAGCGTTCGCGGCATCACGATAAAGAATCGCTGCACAGCCTTCGGGAGAAATAACAGAGTACCAAGTATTTTCCATCATTAAAATACGATCACCCACACCAATACCTAGCGCGCCGCCGCTTGCCCCTTCGCCAATAACAACGATAATGATCGGCACCGGCAGGTGCGACATTTCCCGCAGATTGCGGGCTATGGCCTCAGCCTGACCTCTTTCCTCCGCACCGATGCCGGGATAAGCACCGGGGGTATCGAGCAGGCAAATGATCGGCCGGCCATAATGCGCGGCTAAATTCATAACACGCAGCGCCTTTCGATATCCTTCAGGATTCGGCATGGCAAAATTCCGGCGCAATTTTTCTTTGGTATCTCGCCCCTTTTGATGGCCAATAATTGCAACGGGCATCCCGTCCAGTTTTCCAATTCCCGAAACAATAGCCGGATCATCGCGAAAAGAGCGATCACCATGCAATTCCACAAAATCATCGATCATTCGGCTGATGTAATCCAGAGTGTAGGGCCGCTCGGGGTGGCGGGCAAGCTGCACCCGCTGCCAACGCGTCAATTTTGAATAGGTCTCTTTTCTCAGCTTTTGCGCTTTGACCTCAAGCCGTTCAACTTCATTTTGAATTTCAATATCTTCGCTGATTGAATACTCGCGCAGCTCCGCAATCTTTTTTTCGATCTCGGCAATCGGTTTTTCAAATTCCAGCACATGATTCGTAGCCATATTTTGATCC
>JAACEJ010000505.1 GCA_011682565.1 Actinomycetota bacterium
CCGAAAGGTGATTTGCATCGGCTGCCGGTCAAGGCGACACCTGTCGATTTTGCTTTTGCTGTTCATACGGCTGTGGGGACGCATTGCCTGGCCGCCAAGGTTAACGGAAGTATCGTTCCCCTGAGCCACCTTCTTCATAGCGGTGACACGGTGGAGATTATTACTTCAGCAAATCAGCGGCCAAATGAAGATTGGTTACAGTTCGTTGTAACAGGAAAAGCCAGAAGCCGGATTAAAAAATGGCTTCGCGATTCACAGTTTCAAGACAGCATGACGTTAGGTGAAGAAATGCTCACCCGTGCGCTGGCCAAGTTTCATATCAAACTGAAAACCGTCAACCTCGATGAAATCGCGCAAAAGCTGAACCTGAATGATGATAAGCAACTTTTTGCTTCCATTGGGCGTGGCGATACGAAACTGGACACAATTATTCGCAAGGTTATTCCGGACAAGGAGCCGAAAGAAGAAGATAAAACGGTCTTTGATAAATTCATAAAACGAGCCCGGCGAGCCAGCAAAGGTGTTCGCGTGGCCGGAATGGATAACATCATGATCAATTTCGGTAAATGCTGCAACCCGGTTCCGGGTGAACCCATTACCGGCATTGTTACAAAAGGGAGAGGTATTGTCGTTCATACGAACAATTGCAAAAACCTGCTGCGGCTTATGCAAGACCCTGAGAGGATCGTCGATGTTTCCTGGGACGTTGAATCGGGCAACAGATTTCTTGCCGGTTTATATGTTCTGGGTGAGCGGCGTAACAAATTTTTATCAGAGATTACGGAAGCCATTGCAAACAACGACTGCAACATTGTAAATGTGAATATGAATTCTGAAGATTCGCTCGTCAGTTGTATGCTAAGCATTGAAGTCTATGATCTTTCGCATTTGAATAAGGTTATCTCCAAAATCAAAAGACTGGAGGGAGTCATTTCTGTGGGAAGATTGAATGAATAGTCGGAAAGAAAGTTAGTTTGAATCACAAAATAAAAAGGAGTGAACCCATGGTTGAGCCAACAGAAAAGGTTACGATAACAAAAAGGATTACGATAACGAAGAAGGATGTTTCAAAGAGAACAGCAAGGATAGCTGAGGAAAAGATATACGTGACGGAAAAGATTGTCGATGGTGTTTTCCAGGCGTTGCGCGAATTCATGTCTGAAGCTAATCCTGAAGTCAGAATCGAAATCAGGGATTTTGGTGTTTTTGAGGTCAAGAAAACAAAGCCGAAACCAAAGGCAAGAAATCCCAAAACGGGTGAAATTATCTATGTGCCTGCGCGCAGGAAAACTCATTTTAAAGCAGGAAAATTGTTAAAAGAAAAATTAAAAACGCCGTTATCCGAATTAGAACAGCAATAAAGGAGAATAAGAATCGTACCGTGGATGTTTCCTTATGCTTATGAATACCAGAAATGATCTCTTGGAAAAACTACCTCCCGGACGAATCCTGGCTGTCGATTATGGTACGCGTCGTATTGGTCTTGCTATGAGTGACCCATCTCAGGTTTTGGCTTCATCATTAAAGACTATCTATAACCGTGGCGTTAATGACTTTGTACAAAAAATAATTCCCATATTGAAAGAAAATGATGTCATTGCTGTGGTCATTGGTATGCCATACAATATGAAAGGCGATATCGGTGAGCGCGGAAAACAAGTCCGGGAGTTTTCTAACTCCATCCGAAAAGGGATAGATATTCCCGTGTTAACCTGGGATGAGCGATTATCGACTGTCAGTGCTGAAAAGGCAATGATTGCGACAAACAAATCGCCATCGAAGCATCGCCATAAAATTGACCAGGTTGCGGCTGCATTTATCTTACAATCTTTTCTGGATCGTTTGAGCTACTTGCGCCGTAACAGTCCATAAAAATGAAACGAAATTTAACGCTCAGTTTGTTAACCGGGATATTGATAGCCCTTGCACTGCCGCCGTTTAAAACCGGTTTCTTGGCTTATGGGGCTTTGATCCCTTTCTTTTTGCTCCTTGAAAATAAGAAAGGCTTTGAGGCTTTTCGCTGGAGTTATGTTACCGGATTGTTCATTGATATTTTTTCTCTATTCTGGATTGGATGGGTAACTCTTCCAGGGCTACTTGGCGCCCTGATTGCACTGCCACTTTTTGTTGCTCTTTTCGGCGTTTTGCATACGTTTCTGCTGGCTATAATTTCTATCTACGCGTATGCCGTGGTCCCTTTTCTGTGGACAGCTATTGAATACTTGCAATCTTTTGGCGAAGTTGCTTTTCCCTGGACGTATCTTGGATATACGCAAACGTATTATTTGCCGCTCATCCAATATGCGGAATTTACCGGTGTCTATGGTGTGAGTTTTTGGGTTGCAGGATTTAATGTGATCCTTTTTCTGCTGTGGAAGGATTTCCGCCAACAACAGTTAAAAGGTATTTCGATTGCAATTGCTGTTTTGTGGATAGTTCTGCCTTGGTCTTACGGATATTACCGTTTACAAACGGCGTGTTCATCGAAAGAGCATATAAAAATTGCTCTGGTGCAGGGCAACATCGATCCTTTTGAAAAATGGGATCTCGATTTGTACAATCGAAATTTTAAAGTCTACGATCGACTTATGCGGCAGGCTGCACAGTCTGAACCGGATTTGATTATCTGGCCGGAGACAGCCACGCCTTTCTATTTGCGTTATGAACGCAAGTTTCGTAATCGAGTTCACTTTTTAGTTGATTCGACAAATATTCCGCTGCTGACAGGCTCCGTTGACTATGGTTTTGACAGGGATGGGAATTATAAATATTATAATTCCGCTTTTCTCTTTGAGCCCAAAACGCGTCGGATACAAAGCTATAACAAAATGCAATTGGTGCCGTTTTCCGAGCGTGTACCATACAGCCAGTTCTTGCCTGTTCATATCTTGCAAAAGTTTCTCTATGATCTGAAACTTGGAGTCGGCGACTATACCCGGGGAAAGAAGTATAAAGTTCTTTCTTTTAAATATTCCGGGCACCTTGGCACCATTCGTTCGTCTAAAAGGAAAAATAATAAAATCCGGTTGGCTGTTGCAATTTGTTACGAGTCGGTCTTTCCGGAAATTGTCCGCAAATTTATCCAAAAAAAAGATGCCGATTTTTTAGCAATTATCACCAATGATGCTTGGTTCGGGAAAACAACAGCACCCTTTCAGCACGCACAAATAGCTGTCTTGCGAGCGGTCGAAAATCGTGTTCCTATTGCAAGATGCGCGAACACCGGCATTTCATGTTTTATTGATGCTTATGGCCATGTCAGTAGTTCGACAAAACTTTTTCGCGAAGCAATTGTCGTCCATGATTTGTCGCTGCGGGATAAAGTCACTTTCTATACAAAACATGGAAATGTTTTTGCCCGGCTTGTTGCAATAATTGCTATTCTCAGCCTGATAACAGGATCGATAGTCCGAAGGTTTCGAAAGTGATTAATGTTTATCGAATGATAAAAAAATATATTTTTGCATTTTTATTTCTTGGCGCTTTCGTCATTGCACCGGAGACTAGTGCTGATAATTTTTATTCTGCGACTTCCACGACCATTGCCAGAGCTAAAGGAATGGGTGGTGCCCATACTGCGGTGCTCGACGGTCCGGCCAGCACATTATACAATCCGGCGGCGTTGGGGCTTTATCGGTTTCC
>JAACEJ010000506.1 GCA_011682565.1 Actinomycetota bacterium
GTTGTCGCTGTTTTCCCCTCCAGGGCGGTTTCCACATCGTCGGCGATATTTTCCGGGGTCAAACCGTAACGCGCGGCTGCCTGGCGGTCGATCAAAATATTGATGAACGGCAGACCGGCGGATTGGTTCATAAACAGATCGGTTACACCGGGAATGTTTTGCATGATATTTTTCAGAACAGCGGCTTTGCTCATGAGGACGTCGTAATCCGCTCCGAATATTTTAACCGCCAATTGCCCGCGCGATCCGGAGATGCTCTCCTCGATGCGGTCGTTGAGCGGCGTGTCAAAAGTGACGATGGCGCCCGGATAACCGGCGATCTTTTCCCGTATCCAGTCTTCAATTTCCTCGATGGATTTGCTGCGCTGCTTCCGTGGCACGAGTTCGACATAGTTCTCTGAAAAATTGCTCATGCTCTCGGTTTCTTCACCGCCCTCGGAGCGGCCAACGGCGGCAATAATATTTTGTACATCCGGAGCCTTGCCGGCGATGGTCAGGATCTCATTGCTGACCCGCGCCGATTCGTCCAGACTGGTTCCCGGCGGCAAATAGATTTTGACCATAAAAGCGTTCTCGTCGAACGGCGGCAATAGTTCCGTGCCCATGAAGGCAAGCATAGCCGTGGACAGCAGGAGCATCAACAGGACAAAAAGAAGCGCTCGAAACGGACGCTTCAGCGACGCCTTGATAAGCGGGTCGTAGATACGATAGAAAGCGCGGGTCAGCCAACTCTCTCTGGCCTTGCCGGGCTTGCTGCTTAAAAAAGTGTAGCACAGCAACGGCGTCAGTGTAACGGAAAGCGCCAGTCCCACCAACATGGAAACAATAATGGTAAAGGCAAAGGGTTTGAACAATTTTCCTTCGAATCCGGGCAAAAACATCAGCGGCACAAAAACCACGATGATGATCGCAGTGGAATACTTTACCGGATTAAGCATCTCGACGGCTCCTTTGAGCGTCGACAGATATTTTTCTCCCGGATGATTCTTCAGCCAGCGGAAAATATTTTCCGTCACCACTATAGCGGCATCGATCATAATCCCCAGACCCACGGCAATGCCGCCCAGCGACATGACATTGATGGTGACATGAAAGAGATGCATGAAAATAAATGTCATGAAAATCGAAATGGGCAGGGTGATGCCGATGATCAGCGCGCTGCGCACATTCGACAGAAACAAAAGCACAATGATCAGTACGGCAAGGCCGCCGATGAGCAGGGCGTCTCTCAGGTTGTGCACCGAAACCAGAATCAATTCCGCCTGGTTAAAAAATGTGCGCAGTTCGACCGATTTTGGCAAAAACGGCTTAATCTCCTTCATGGCTTTGAACAGACCATTAATGACCGGCTGGGTGTCGCTGCTGTATTGTTTGGTGACCACGCCGCGCACTGCCTCTTTGCCATTCACGTAAATCATGCCGCGGCGGAATTGCGGCGTCTCTTTAATCGTCGCCAGATCCTTCAGGTACACGGGAAAGCCGTTGCGCGTTGTCACCACGACCTGGTATAAATCTTTGAGCCGGTAAAGCCGTCCCAGGCCACGTACGGTGAATTCCACCGGCCCTTCGGTGACTACGCTGCCGGAAAAATTCACATTGTTATCCTCTAACGCTGTCGTGATTTCATCCAGCCCAATATGGTAATAACGCAGTTTGTCCTGATCCACCAGGATTTGGTATTGACGGACCTCGCCGCCCATGTTAGCCACGCGCGCCACGCCGGGCACGCTTTTCAGTTTCAGACGAACGTCATAGTCCGCCAGCTCGCGCAAATCCATTAAGGAAAGGCTGTCGCTCTTTAGGTAGAATTCGATTACTTCTCCCAATCGCGAAGCGGCATTGGACAGAAAGGGAGCGCGGGTTCCGATGGGAAGTTTGGGAATGACCTCGGCCAGGTTTTGCGAAATGAACTGCCGCGCCCAGTAATAATCCGTCCCCCATTTAAACGTAACGGTCACCAGGGACAAACCGCTGGTTGACCGCGAGCGGATGTTCTCCACGTCCGGCAGACTTTGCAGGCTGTTCTCAATGGGGCGCGTAATCAGGTTCTCGACTTCGCTCGGCGCCAGTCCCGGTTTCTCGGTGATCACCGATACGATGGGCGAGCTCAAATCGGGCAAAAATTCCGAGGGCAGGTTATGCAGCGCATTTATGCCCAGCGCTGCCAGAATGATGATGGAAAGAAAAACGACCAGACGGTTCCTGATGGAAAAATCAACCCATTTCTGAAACATTTATTCTTCCTCCTCACTGCCCGGCGCACTTGAGAAGGCCATGTTTTTCAACTGATAGGCGCCGCGCGTCACCACTTGTTCTCCTTCAATTATGCCGTTGACGATTTCCACCATTTCGTTCGTTCGGATTCCTGTTTCTACGAGACGTTTCTCGAATTGTCCGCCTTTTTGGACGAACACGATGAAATGGTCTTCTTCGTGTAGTAAAGCGCTATTGGGTACGACCAAACCTGTTTTTTCGCCAATGGTAATCCTCGCGGTTATAGGCATATTGGCATCGATCCGGCGATTGGCATTGGCAATATCAGCGCGTGCTTCAATACTTCCGGTCGAGGGGTCGGCCGTTGGAGAAATGAATTGAATGCGTCCTTTGGCGCTCCAGCCCTTTCGGAAAAACTCGACTTGTTGCCCAATCCGCACTTTGCTTTGTTCATCAGGATAAAGCTGCATAATCCCCTGCAACATGCTGTAATCAATAATTTTCATCAACCCGACGCCGTTTTCCACCCATTCATTTTTATTAACCGGACGCTCGTTGACGACACCGCTGATAGGAGAACGCACCAGCAGCCGCTGTCCTAAATTCTGTGGATTTTCAATAATAGCGACTAGAGTATTTTCTTTGACCTCACTGCCGGGATCAACCAAAAGTTCGCGAATCCAGCCCTGTATCGGCGCTTTTATGGCAGCAAAATGATTGGGGTGAAGTCTGGTAACCGCCGGCACTTTTATGGCATCGGCAATTGGCTGCTTTTTAACCACCGTTGTTACAAGATCGAGGAAGCGCCGATTCTGATCAGTCAATGCAAATTTATTTTCATTCAGAGTATCTGCAGGCGGCGCAGTTTTTTCTGTTTCACCGGTGATTTTTTCCGAGCGTTTCTTCCAGCCTTCTTGTTGTTTCTGTGTGCAATTTGTAAACGCAATGCCGATTAAGGTGAGAAAAATTAAAAACGTTCTCATGGTGTATCTCCTAAAAAAATAATTATAACTGCCAAGCCACAAAAGTTAAAGATTATCGACGGCTAATAAATAGAACGCAGAGACCTCTGACGACACAGATGAACACGAATTTATTATTATGCAATCTGTGAAAATCCGTTATATCCTGGTCATCAGTGTTCTATTTTAATTAGCCCTGTGACCGCTTACAATTTAATACGCTACCATTCCATTCCAATTGACCGCATCAAATCGATTTCAGACAATCTCAAATCCAACAATGTTTGTTCATATTCCGAAGCTGTTTCCAGATAGGTGCGCTGGGCATCAATCAAATCAAGGAAGCGAAAGCTGCTCGTTTCAAAAGCCTGCTGTGCCATTTGAGCTGCTGCTTTGGCTTCTTTTAAAATGGAATCCTGAAACAGTTTCACGGATTGCCGGGCAT
>JAACEJ010000507.1 GCA_011682565.1 Actinomycetota bacterium
AAAAATCGGGCTTGATATTACTATTATTATACCGTATATTTATGGTATTAAGTCAAATACTTATAGTATTACATCGATTATTGACGATATTAAATTAGATATTTGCAATATTAAGCTGGTTTGGAGGCAAAAATGGCACGATTTCCCATTCGTCAGGCCGATGTTTTAGCTCTGGCAGAAAGCATCATCGCCGGTTTAGATGCTCACACGGCGACATATCCGACTCCTCCTGTATCGGCGGCTGATCTGCGGACGGTTTTGGATGGTTGTGTTGATGCGGTCAGCGAAGTGCACGCAGCGCGGGCGGCCTATGAGATGGCGGTCGCCGAAAAAGATTCACGATTAGCCGAGTTGAAAGATAAAATGAAAAAGAACCTGCGCTACGCCGAGAATACCGTCGGCGGTGATGACAATCAACTCAATATGCTGGGCTGGGCAGGCAAAAGAGAGCCGGCCTCAGAGCCACCCGGTCAGAGCAGAGAATTAAAAGTTATTGAGCAAGGAACCGACTGGCTTATCCTGGATTGGAGAACGCCGGAAGTTGAAAGCGGCGGCAAGGTGGCCGCTTATAAAATACAACGGCGAGGGATGAGCGACGGCGATAAGTGGATCGATGCGGCGGTGGCGATAGAGACCAAGATCAAACTGACCGACCAACCGCGTCATACTGACTTGGAATATCGGGTTGTGGCGATAAACAAAACCGGTCAGGGCAAAGAAAGCAACACCGTGGCAGTGGTACTGTAAAGCAATGCTGCAATGCAGATCAAGCAGAACAACAAAAGCGAAGTTATAATTTATGATTATGCTGATATAAATGTGCCGATGCTTGCCAAAATGTTTGGTCGCAGGTTACGGGGTTATAAAGCCATTGGCTACAAGGTATCGAATAATATGAAATAAATTGGTATTATTAATACAAAGGGTATAGATATGGCTAAAGTAAAACGCAAAACAAAAAGAAATTTATTGAAGGGTCGTAAAATCAAAAAGATTTCACATCTGCGAAAACCAGAAGATATGCCTTTGGAGCAATGGCAGATTGCTTTACGCAAACAGTTTGCTCAGAAGCAGAATTTCCGACTTAAGAACATTGGCGAAGAACCTATTTTCTCTGAATTTATTGTCACAAATCCGGAAACCGGTGGCGAATATCGCGTTGCGATTCGTGGCCAGAGAATTGGGGACAATTACTGTTCGTGCCCTGATTTCGCGGTTAATACCCTTGGGACATGTAAACACATTGAGTTTACACTTGCCAAACTACAGCGAAAACGTGGAAGTAAAAAAGCTTTTGAAGATGGTTTTCAACCTGCTTACTCAGAAGTCTATCTGCGTTACGGTGCCAAGCGGGAAGTGATATTCAATCCAGCAGCGAAATGTCCGAAATCTCTTTTGGAACTTGCCTCAGGTTACTTTGATAAGTACGGAATCCTAAAACCGCAGGGCTACGCACGGTTCGATACGTTTATGAGAAAAGCTGGAGCAATCAAGCATAATTTGTGTTGCTATGATGATACAATAGAATTTATCGCCCAGGTCAGAGACCAGGCTCTTTTAAAGAAACGGATTGAAAAAGCATTCCCAAGCGGTGCCAACAGTGCTGCTTTCAGGAAGCTGTTAAAAGTCTCGTTGTATCCCTATCAGCGTGAAGGAACTTTATTTGCGGCAAAAGCTGGGCGAAGTTTGATTGCCGATGATATGGGCCTTGGCAAAACCATTCAAGCAATTGCTGCAATTGAGATATTAGCAAAAACAGTAGGCCTTGAACGAGTGCTAATCATCTCACCAACTTCGCTGAAGCATCAGTGGAAACAGGAGATCGAAAAATTCAGTGACCGTTCAACTCAAGTTGTAGAAGGCTCTCTCGCAAAACGAGGCAGGCTTTACAGCGATGAATCATTTTATAAGATCATCAATTATGAAGTTGTCCACCGCGACCTTGACCTTATCCGCAACTGGGCACCGGAAATGATTATCCTTGATGAAGCCCAGCGAATCAAAAACTGGAAAACCCGAAGAGCACAAAGCGTAAAAAAGCTTGATTCAAAATATGCTCTCGTGCTTACTGGTACGCCTTTGGAAAATCGACTGGAAGAATTGCATTCCATCGTTGAATTTGTCGACCGCTTCCATCTTGGACCAATGTTCCGTTTCCTGGCTGAGCATCAGCATGTAGATGAAGTTGGCCGAGTGATAGGGTATCGTAATCTTTCCAAAATCGCAAAGTCACTAAAACCTATCCTTGTTCGGCGCACCAAAAAGGAAGTTTTGAAGGAACTGCCGAAACGTTTGGATAAGAACTATTTTGTCCCAATGACCGATGAGCAGATGAAACATCATGAGGAAAATCGGGAAACTGTTGCACGTATCGTTGCCAAATGGCGACGGCTGGGCTTCTTACCAGAAACCGACCAGAGAATACTTATGATTGCCCTGCAAAATATGCGAATGAGCTGCAACAGTACCTATCTTCTTGACAAAAAAACAGACTTTGGTATTAAAGCCGACGAACTTATCTCGGTGCTCGATGAGGTATTTGAACAGCCGGATGCAAAGGTAGTGATATTCAGCCAATGGCTGGGCACACATGAAATACTTCTGGATCGTCTCAAATCATCTAAATGCAATTATGTCCTTTTTCACGGCAGAATTCCAAGCCCCAAAAGAAAGGTTTTGATAAGACAATTCAAAAATGACCCTGACTGCCGAGTATTTCTCTCAACAGATGCCGGCGGAGTAGGACTGAACCTGCAAAATGCCTCGGCAGTAATCAATATGGATTTGCCTTGGAACCCCGCAGTGTTAGAACAGCGTATTGGACGGATTCACCGCCTTGGCCAGCACAAACCCATACGTGTAGTAAACTTTGTAGCCCAGGGCACAATCGAGCATGGAATGCTTTCACTGCTGTCGTTTAAGCAGTCTCTATTCTCCGGTGTTCTTGACAAAGGAAAAGATGAGGTTTTTCTTGGTGGTACACGGCTGAAACGCTTTATGGATTCTGTAGACAAGGCCACAAGTGCCATCCCTGAATCAATGCCTCAACAAGGCAAGGCAGGAGGAAACGGTGATAGCACAGAGCAGGAAGTTTCAGTTGAAAAGGAAAAAATATCAGAAACAATGCAACAGGATTGGGACGAAATCGTTTCAACAGGATTATCATTCCTTGATAAACTGGGCCGAACACTACTTGGACAGAAAAGTCAAAAACAGCAACCAATTTCTAATGCGCTTTCTGGATTAAAAATTGAAACAGATAAAGCTACTGGCCAGCGTCATCTGAAACTGCCAATACCAAAAAAGGAAGTCCTCACTGGCTTAGCTAATCTGTTCAACGAACTTTCAAAAAAGATGTGATAAGACGCTTAAAATCTCAATACTCAACTCATTGATGAATCCATGTCTCTGTTTTGTCTCCATCAACGCCAATTTTCCTCAAATTGGCCACAGCCTAACCTTAAATTTCTGCCCAAAAATATAATACTGTTCGGCACTTTATTTGCTCTGGGCACATTTAGTCTCTTACAAATAAAATTGAGCGCAAAATGGTAACAAAATATTAAAATACTAAATGCTAATATCTAAATTCTAAACAAATTCAAAATTA
>JAACEJ010000047.1 GCA_011682565.1 Actinomycetota bacterium
GAGATGTATTTTCAATAGTTGCAAATCTGAAAAAGGGAGGCAAGATGAAGAAATATAATATCCGCTTCATGCTGCTAATCGGCATGGCCCTGTTTCTCCTGACTGGACCAGGCGCCTTTGCTCGGCGAAATGTAAAAATTTCAACAATCGGCATAACCCCGCCGCGACTGGAAAATTCGCTAACGCCGCAGCAAAAGGCAGATCGGATGATCGACTTTTTGCGCCGGCAACTGAACCAAGTGCTGCCGGATCAGCCGGACCTTATCCTTTTGCCGGAAGCGTGCGACCGGCCCGCCGGTTTGAGTCTGAAGGAGCAGTTTGAATATTACAAGGTGCGGGGAAACCAGGTGCAAAATTTTCTCGCATCGGTGGCCGGAGAGCATGACTGCTATATTGCTTTTGGCGTCAAGAGACAGAATGAAAGCGGAACATGGCGAAACTCTTGCGTGCTGTTGGACCGGTCGGGAAAAGTTGCCGGCATTTATAATAAAAACTTTCCGACCATCCCGGAGATGGAAGGCGGCATCGTTGCAAGCAATGAAACGCCGATTTTTCGCACCGATTTTGGAACGATTGCCTGCGCCATCTGCTTTGATTTGAATTTTGACGAGCTGCGCAAGCGCTACGCTTCACTAAAGCCGGACATCATTCTTTTCCCGTCGATGTACCACGGCGGCCTGGAGCAAGCGAACTGGGCTTATGCGTGCCGATCCTATTTTGTCGGCTCCATAGGTATTGCTAAGCTTCCGTCGGAAATCAGAAATCCCATGGGAAGAGTTGTTGCCACAACGACGAATTATTTTAATTTCATTACGGCTACTATCAACCTAGATTATCAGGTGGCGCATCTCGACGGTAATTGGGGAAAATTACGCGCGCTGAAAAACAAATACGGCCCGGAAGTCACAATTTACGATCCCGGAAAAATCGGCTCGGTCATGATCATCAGCGAATCCGACAGCGTGTCGGCAGAAGAGATGGTCAAGGAATTTGATATTGAGCTGCTCGATCAATATCTAAACCGCAGCCGTGCGTTTCGTTTGCAACAAGGAAAGATGAAATAAAAGGTAATTCTATCTGCAAAAGACAAAACAATTTACGGCAAAACCATTTTGGGCAAAACAATTTGATGTCGGAACGATTATCAGAGGAATATTTTGCACATCTCTTTGAAATTAATTTGAAGCAATATTAAAAACAGCAGCAAAATGTTGTATTTTACAATAGTTTTGCCCATAATCGTTTTGCTTTTTTTGTGATACTTGAATTGTTACGATTAAAACATTATAGAACTAGTAAAAATATGGTACGATTAAAGATTCTTTTATTCCTTTTTCTCACTGCAATTTCCTTTATTTTAGGGAACGGTCAATGTCCGGCCTTCGCAGGCAACACTACGCGCCCCATACGTGGCTTTTACAGGGCGGATCGTTACGAGGCAGATTTATCTGAATCAAAGAAATCAAAACCTGATACAGCCAAAATCCCGACGCAGCCGCTCTGCGCAACAGTTGAAACGATCACCGGTCTGCCAACTCTTTTCATCAACGGGAAACGTTATCCGCCTTTGGCGTACATGTCTTACCTGGGAGAAGAAAAATACTATAAAGAAGCGGCGACGGCCGGCATTCACCTCTACAGTTTTCCCGCATTTTTTGGCGACCGTGGCGTCAATTCGAATTCCGGAATCGGGCCTTTCCGCCCGGAAATATGGGTGGGAGAAGATCAATTCGACTTTTCAATCCTTGCACATGATTTTGAAAAAATTCTTCGCGCTGACCCGCAGGCGATGGTGATCATTCGTTTCAACCTTGATGCGCCCCGATGGTGGGAAAAACAGCATCCCGAGGACTGTTGTCAATTACCGGACGGCGGTACGCTCCGGCAATGTTTTGCTTCACAGGAATGGCAAAAAGAAACGGGAAAGGCCCTGCAAAAGTGCGTTCAATGGCTGCTTGATTCGCCATACGCACAACATCTCATTGGCATTCATATCGCCGCTGGTTTTACCGAGGAATGGTTTTACCATTTCCGCGGAGAGTTTTATGACGAAAATCCGCTGCGCGCAGAGGCGTTCCGGCAGTGGCTGCGCAAGAGATATGCCGATAATATTTCCGCTTTGCAAAAAGCATGGAATGATAATCATATCGATTTTTCCACGGCGCAACCGGCGGACATCAGCGGCAACCTCAAGCGACAAGAATGGCGGGATGCGGCGCAGGAGCAAAATGTCATCGATACTTTTCGTTTTCATGCAGAAACAATGGCAACGAATATTGCCTGGTTCTGCAAAATCGTAAAAAAGGTCAGTAACAATCGCTTGCTCACCGGTGCATTTTACGGTTATCATTATTACGTCACCGATCCCAGACGCGGTCACGGCGCATTGGCAAAGCTGCTGGATTGCCCTGACCTGGATTATCTTTCCAGCCCCAACGTTTATCATCGCGTAATGGGCGAGGACTGGCCGCCAATGGCCGCGGTGCAATCGGTGCAGTTGCACGGTAAATTGTGGCTGGCGGAGAATGACACACGTACGTGCCGGACGACGCTTTTGAAGGATCGCGCCCCGGACATTTGTCCGCAGGGACAGTACGAAAACGGCGTCTGGATTGGCCCACCGGATATCAAAACATCCGTAGCGCTTTTATGGAAGGATGCCGCCCGCATGTTAACGCATGGATACGGCGGGTGGTGGTTCGATATGTGGGGCGGCTGGTTCAGCGACCCCCGACTGCTGAACGTTCTGGAACTGACCCAGCAGTTCGAAACGCAATTTTCGCCTCCGCGCGAAGATAAAATGAAAGCCCAAGTACTGGTTGTTGTTGACGAAGAATTATCGTTCTGGGATGCAAGTTACGGCAAACTGACGGGAAAAATACTGGCCAATCGTTACGCGTTGGCCAAAACCGGTGCGCCCCATGATCTTTATCTACGCTCGGACTTGTCGGCTGTTGCCAATAGTCGCTATCGCGTTATTTGGCTGATGGGCATTTTGCAACTGAATGAGCGCGAAAAAAAGTATATACAAAACTGGCGCAAAAACGGAGCTACGGTTCTGTGGACGGATGGCTACGAAACGCGCATTTATCACGGTCTCCGCCATCCTCGCAAATTTAAGCAAAAACTTGAATGGTCTGCCTCACAACTCCGGCAGATTTGGCGTGATGCCCGTGTCCACCTTTATCTTGATACAAATGACGTCTTTTATGCCGGGCGTGGCTGGCTCAGTATTCATACGATTCAGGGAGGAAAGAAAACAATTCATCTGCCCTTCCCTGCAAAAATTATTGATCCGATAAAGCAGCAGGTATTGGCAGATTCCTGTCAATCCTTTCAAATTCATTTGACTCCCGGTTCAACGACATTGTTGAGAGTAATTTCCATACAGGACAAGGCTGAACCGAGTCGTTAACAAGTCGGTACTCAATGTCATCAAGTTAAAATGATAATTTAGGAGTGCAGCGCCTTTATGCGCTGCTACGCGTTGCACTCCAATGAGCTAAAATCTTTATACAGTTAATGACATTAAATTGGTACGAGTTGGCACAAGTACTTTAAATCTCAGGTAGAAAAAATGGATTATTTAAAGCTCGTCAAGAAAATTAAATTGAATAATATCGCTTTGATTCTTTTCGTATTAATGGCGATACTGCCTGTTGTCCCCACAGCCGCTCAACGCGCGACGATGACGGATATTAAAAAAAGTCTCCAGTCTGAATTTATGGAAGGACTCTATCAGCGCACTTATTTCAGCCTGCTGGATCGGGTTG
This sequence comes from Actinomycetota bacterium, assembly GCA_011682565.1. Lineage (GTDB taxonomy): Bacteria > Zhuqueibacterota > Zhuqueibacteria > Residuimicrobiales > Krinioviventaceae > Hydrothermomicrobium. The sequence continues at coordinate 3,774 of JAACEJ010000047.1, forward strand.
ATCCCGATGGTTTTTTGCAGGAATCTCTGACCGGCAGATATCCGGGTATGTTTCCGCGCACCGTTGGGGGAATCGTGTCGTTGTTTATCGAGACCGGAGAGCTGGAGATTTCGGAAAAAATAATTAACTGCACATTAGAGGCCATGACGGTCAATGAAATGGAGAGAATACCGCACGTTTTTTTGCGTCAGACGAATGATCTCATTCCTGTGTTTAACGGTAAAGAACCGATGCAGCCCGAAACGAGTGTGGCGCTCTGCAAACTCGGACAAAACCGCAGCGTTGCCGTCAAATTTAAAGCTCCCGACCAACCGATTATTGCTGTGGAAGCGGCGATTTCGCTCAATGCGTGCAAAGGTGTTTTAACCATGGCGCTTGGAAAAGATAAAGACAGCGCACCGATCCGATCTGTGAGCATCAGAGCCAAACAGGTCAACCCCGGTCAGCTTTGGCAGCGATTCGAATTTTCACAGCCGCCGGTGTTAGACAAGGGACGGGAATATTTTATACGCTTCAAGTACAATGGATTTGGGTATCCGACCTGGTTCGGTTTAGATGATGTTCCGAAGCAGGGAGGCGCGTTTTGGCTGAAAAAAGGCGCTCTCTCCTCAAAATGGATTTATCAAAAAAGCCATGCTCCTGCGTATGCAGTCGATGTTGGAAATTTGCGCCACGAGCAACGATGCGAGCCATATAAAATTTATGATGATTGGGATCAGATCGATGGTCAGGCAAATGTCATTATGGCTTGGGCGCGCCTAGCTTTGAAAAGATGCCGCACGGCATTCGAGGATCGGACATATCCGCTGGTAGCAAAATTGATGGATCGTACCTCCGACCAGCCTTACTTCATGTGCGGGCAAGGACAAGCTGTGGGTGTTAATCTGGTGCAGAATATCGCATTGGAACATTCCCGCGAAGGTCGATACTGGCACACATGGGATATCCTTACCCAGTGTGTCGTGGGAGCATCGTTGGAGTCGATGATAAAAGTCGCTCGCCGGAAAAGTGACACGAAACATGCTTTGCGCTGGCAGAACCGGTTACAGCTTCTTAAAAATGGAATCGCTCAAAACTTGACGCGCATAGTGAATGGAAAAAAGGTTTATCTGGAAATGCGCTTGCCGAACTCGGCAGGCGGCGTTCCTTTCACAGGAATGGGATGGTTGAATTTCGCCCCCGTCATGGCCCAGTGGGAACCGCTTGAAAGGCAAGTCCTTTGCAATACGGTTGAAACGCTGCGCGGTAAATTATTATTAAAATATCATGGACAAAAATATTTGGCAATGGAATATGACCCGGACGGCAAAGTCCATGATGACTGGATAATCGGCAAAGGTGTGGGATGGGAAATTGAGTATGCCCGTCAGGAAAAAGAATATGATCGGATTATCGAATGGCTGGATTTTCTGAAAAGTTTTCATTCCGGCGATCTTTACAGCGAATTTATGCATTTGGATAAAACCGGCAAATGGACAACCGGGGATGGAGGAAATGGCGAACAGAGTTCCTGGTGGTGCTGGGCTTTGGCGCGTCTCCGCAAAGAGGCTGGATTGCCGGTTGTGGGTGGGAGGCCAGCGGGCTATTAATTAAATTTAGGTGCAGAAGCCCCAATCAAGTACAAACCGATCTGGACGAGCAGTACCGGTATGCAATTTTACAATCCGGTACCTGCGTGCAAATGGGGCTGGACGCCGAGCGTCCCGGACTGCGTTCTCACGAAGATCGTGGGAACGAGGAGCAAGTCGACTCCGGTTGCTTGAGTGATAGCGAAAGCACCGGATGTCGGAGAGGGTATCGTTAGACCTCAGGTTTCTAAAACCTCTGAGGTCCCATTAACCAAAAAGGAGTTGCAACCTCATGTTTAAAATTATCTTTGTTTTTTTGATCTTTGCACTGCTTTTCGTTGCACCTATGCTTCCAGCCGTCGACAACGGAAACCTTGTCCCGACTTTTGATGCGATCGAGGAACTAAGCCAGGGATTTCAGAATCCGCCCATGACCGCCCGACCGCGCGTGTTCTGGTGGTGGCTGAATTCCATGGCGACAAAGGAGAGTATTACCCGCGACCTGGAGGAGTTGAAAGCCAAAGGTTTTGGCGGGGTCATGCTTTTTGACGCCGGTTCCTCGGCCTACATCATCGCCGCGCAAACGCCGCCCGGGCCGGAATTTGCAAGCAAAGAATGGAAAGAACTTTTTGTTTATGCGCTGAAAGAGGCGGATCGTCTCGGCCTGGAAGTCAGTCTGAATATCCAGAGCGGCTGGAATCCGGGCGGGCCGTCCGTGCTGCCGGAAGACGGCATGAAAAAAATCGTCTCCACCGAGATCGTCGTTACGGGACCAAAACATTTCGATAAAGTGCTGCCCAAAGACAGCGGCTATTTTTATCGCGACATTACAGTGCAGGCCTATCGCATCGAATCAACCCGAAAAGCAGCGTCGATCAAAAACTGGCGTTACAAGTCCGTCAACCGATCTTTGCCGGGCAGCGGCAATTATCCCTTCGAGTGGCTTCGGGACCAGTCCCCGGCCGTCGCCAATGAACAGGATGCGCGCAGTGACTCGATTCTCGACCTCTCGGCTAAAATGGACGAATACGGAAGGTTGAAATGGGATGTGCCGTCGGGAACGTGGCGCATCATCCGTTACGGCTCGGTTCTCACCGGCGCCCAGGTCAGCACCTCCAGTCACGGCTGGCAGGGACTGTCCTTTGACCATCTCAGCACAAAAGCGCTGGATCATTACCTGACCGCCGTCGTCGATCCTATTCTGCAAAGCGCCGGAGAATATGTGGGCAAAAGTCTAAAGTATCTGCACACGGATAGCTGGGAAATGGGGCCGGTCAACTGGACGGACGATTTTCCTGCCGAGTTCAAAAAACGCCGCGGCTATGATATGACGCCGTACCTGCCGGTGCTGGCGGACAAGATCGTGGACAGCCGGGACGCGTCCAATCGTTTCCTCTATGATTTTCGCAAAACCATCGGCGACCTGATCGCCGACCGCATGTATGCCAGGTTTGCCGAATACGCGCACGAGCACGGTCTGATGGTGCATCCCGAGTCCGGTGGGCCGCATTCGGCGCCCATCGATGCGCTCAAGTGCCTGGGACGCAATGATGTGCCCATGGGCGAATTCTGGGCCAGGTCCGGCACGCACCGGGCCAGCGATGACGCCCGGCTGTTTATCAAACAAAGTTCTTCCGCCGCCCACATTTATGGAAAACGTTTCATCGCCGGGGAAGGGCCAACATCCATCGGCCCGCATTGGGAGCGAGCGCCCAAAGACCTGAAAAGCGTTTTTGATCGCAATTTCTGCGAGGGCATCAATCGGTTCTTCTGGCACGAATTCGTCAGTTCGCCGAAAGAATTCGGTCTGCCGGGCAACGAGTATTTCGCCGGTACACATCTCAATCCCAATACCACCTGGTGGCAGCAAAGTCATGCCTGGACGCAGTACCTGTCACGCACCTCCTTCCTGCTGAGTCAGGGACTGTTTCAGGCCGATGTGCTCATGTATTACGGCGACGATGTGCCCCATTTTGTTCTGCGCAAACACGTAATCGAGGGACTCGGCCGCGGCTTCGACTATGACGAATGCAACGCCGAAGTGCTGCTCATGCGCCTGTCCGTCAAAGACGGTAAGATCGTGCTGCCGGACGGCATGAGCTACCACTTGCTGCGGCTGCCGGATAACAAAGCCATCACATTAAAAGTCCTGCAAAAAATTGAAAAGTTGGTGCAGGACGGTGCAACACTTGTCGGGCCAAAGCCTGCAACATCCACCGGGCTTGAAGAATATCCGCAATCGGAAAAGTTGATCAGAGAAATTGCCGACAGGCTGTGGGGCAAATGCGACGGCAAAACGGTGATGGAAAACCGCTACGGCAAGGGCCGGGTGTTCTGGGGTAAATCGATGCGCGAGATTCTGTTGGCTGACAACGTGCCGCCGGATTTTGAATACGCCAGCGCGCAGGATTCGACGCTGCTGGACTTTACCCACCGAAAAACGCAGGACGCCGACATCTATTTCGTCGTCAACAGACTGGCGCGACACGGCATTTACGATACGAAATATCGCTATCTGCCCACTCTGCCGGATCGCTACGAAGATGTGGAATGCACTTTTCGCGTGAACGGCAAACAACCGGAAATCTGGAATCCGATGGACGGCAGCATCATCGAGCAGCCGGTCTACCGTTGGAAAAAAGGTCGCACCATTGTACCGCTGCACCTGGGGCCGGAGGGTTCGGCGTTCGTCGTCTTTCGGGAAAAAATCAAGAAAAAGCCGATTGTCGTCGTCCGGGAAAAGGACGCCAGTCTTTTTCCGATTTCCCCGCAAAGCGTGGGCGAGTGGCCGCAAGCAGAGGTTTTGCGCACGGATAAACAGATTCGCCTGGAAGTCTTTAAACCCGGCGGATACAAGTTGCGGCGCGCCGACGGAAAATCAGTTTCGATCAAAGTGGACGCTATTCCGCCCATACAAAAAATCGAGGGACCCTGGCAGCTTTCGTTCCCGCCGGGCTGGGGAGCGCCAAAACACGTGGCTTTTGATACGCTCATGTCCTGGACGGATTCCGATAATGCCGGTATTAAATACTTTTCCGGTACGGCAATTTATCACAAGCAGTTTGATTTGAAAACCAAAACAAAAAACTTGCGCATCTATCTCGATCTCGGCAACGTGCAGGAATTAGCCGAAATTAAACTGAACGGCCAACCGCTGGGTGTGCTGTGGATGCCGCCGTTTCGCGTCGACATTACCGACGCCGTCCATGCGGGCGAAAACGAGTTGGAAATTCAGGTCACCAATCTCTGGCCCAACCGCTTGATCGGCGATCAGTTTCTGCCATCGGAAAAACGCTACACACGCACCAATATCCGCAAATTCCACAAAGGTTATCCGCTGCGGATTTCCGGCTTGCTGGGGCCGGTGCGGATTGTGTTTGCAAAGCAGGTAAAGGTAAAGATTTAGCAAGTAAGTCTTTGCGCTACAAATATACCAGGACACAGTTTTAATCCGGTGGCTACGTTCTACGTGGCCACTGTTTCAGGACATTTCTCATCCATTGATGACAAACTCGTAAAAAGTCGAAAAGCATGTCATCGCGAGGAGCAGAACGAGAGTTTACCCCGAGTTATCGAGGAAGCAATCTTTATAAAACAGCACGTTAGTCGACATCCAGATTGCTTCGCTTCGCTCGCAATGACACTCTATGACTTTTTACGAGCTACTCATTGATCTCTCAAGAAACTTGAATTTTTGAGCCTGCTAGCACTGTCATTCCCGCATGTTCTTAGCGGGAATCCATTAAATGCCGATGGAATGGATGCCCGATAAAAGCGTTCTCCAAAGGGACAGGCTGGGCATGACAAAATATTATCGTCAAGTTTCTCATATAAAATCAGGTTCGTTGCTTTTTGACGAATCTCCGGCACTATCAAGAAAAAACGGTTGTAAATACTTTATTCTGGAGAAGAACAAAAAGATGATATTGATTAAATAACCAATATTTTTCGACCGACAGGTGTTTATAAAAATTGCCTGTTTCATAATTTGAATCAGGTACAAGTAGAGGAGTGAATAATGAATCATTTCATCCTAACATTTTTTTTCGTATTTTTATTATTTTTCAATACAAGCTTTGCTCAAATTTCATTAAAAGGCGAGTTCATTTTCAAACCCGATAAAGCCGGGCACGGCCACACCCATGCCTCCAGTCTCGTCGAATGTCCTGACGGCAGTTTGCTTGCCTGCTGGTATGAAGGGAAATCGGACAGAAGCACAGATGTTCATATCCAGGCGGCACGACTGCTCAAAGGACACAAAACATGGTCGCCGGATTTTCTCCTTGCAGATACGCCCATGTTGTCGGACAATAATCCCTGCCTTTTCGTTGACCGGCAAAAGCGGCTGTGGCTGTTTTATTACACGCTTCTCGGCAGCCCGGAAGAAGCATGGGATACGGCATTTCTGCGTTACAAGATTTCAACGCAATATGAGGATGCATCAAAGCCAATTATTTGGGATGTCCAAAGCGATTTGCCCGTAAAACCGAATGATCTGGATGAAACGGTTGAAACCCTTTGCCGACAGGCGCTCGCAAAATCACATTCAGACCCTCGTGTAGTCAAGCAGTGTGAACTTGCTCGGGTAAAATTAAAAAGTCAGCTTGCCCGCAAGCTTGGCTGGACGACCAGAGCAAAGCCAATCACTTTATCATCGGGCGCCATTCTTTTACCTATGGCTTCTGAAATTTTCGGCATTGCCATGATGGCCATTACCCCGGATGGCGGTCGAACATGGAAGTTCTCGAAACCGCCTCTGGGATACGGCATTGAACAGCCGACTGTTTTCGAAAAAAAAGATGGAACACTCGTCGCTTATTTTCGCGACAGCAGCCCGGCCCATCGAATTCGCAAAAGCGAATCCCACGATCTCGGACTGACATGGTCACCCGTGGTGAATACCGATTTTCCAAATCCGGGATCCGGCATCGAGGTGCTTCGACTCATGGACGGTAACATTGTTCTGATTTACAATGACTGTGTCGATGATCCGCGCAACAGTCTTGCCGTTTCCATGTCCGATGATGAAGGAAAAAGTTGGAAATGGACCCGGCATATTGAGCGGACAAAGGGAGCAGGTAGATTTGATTATCCGTCAATCATTCAAACCCGCGATGGAAAATTACATGCGACTTTTAGTTACAATTTGCAAACCATAAAATACGTTTCTTTTACAGAAGATTGGATTAAAACAACGGAGAAAAAATGAATCAAAAAGTTATTGGTGTCATTCCAGCGCGTTACGGTTCGTCGCGCTTTCCCGGAAAAATCATTGCAGAAATATCCGGCAAACCCATGATCCGGAGAGTTTATGAGCAAGTCAAAAAATCAAAATTATTGGATGATCTCATTGTTGCTGTGGATGATGAACGTGTCAGAAAAGTCGTCGAAGGATTCGGCGGCAATGCTGTTATGACTGATTCGCAGCATCAGTCCGGTACCGACAGAATAGCAGAAGTAATGGAAAAACATAATTGCGACATTGTTGTCAATATCCAGGGCGATCAGCCGCTGCTCGATCCGAATATGATCGACGAAGCGGTGCTGCCCCTGCTGGATGATGAAACAATCCCCATGTCCACCATAAAAACCGCAATAGGCGCCGAGGGCTATAATGATCCCGGCGTAGTGAAAGTGGTTACCGATGTGAATGGATTTGCTCTTTATTTTTCCCGTTCCCTGATTCCTTTTCCACGGGACAAAAAAAACAACACTGTTTTTGAGCATGTGGGCCTTTATGTCTACCGCCGCAATTTTTTGCTCAAAATTTCAAAAATGCAGCCGAGTTCTCTGGAAAGAATGGAAATGCTTGAACAACTCCGTGTACTGGAAAACGGCTACAAAATTCTCGTTGTCGAAACCAAAAGTGACCGCGCAGCAGGAGTGAGTGTGGATACGCCGGAGGATTTG
>JAACEJ010000508.1 GCA_011682565.1 Actinomycetota bacterium
CCTTTGCCTTGAATGAAAACATCGACAACATCCCGACATCTTGCGGACAGAATTCAGAGGCAACAAGCCGAGGCGTTTTTCCCGGGACCAATTCAACGTCAAACTGATTCAACGGAAGAGACAAGCCCAGTCCCTTTGCTTTGATATATGCCTCTTTTCTTGTCCAGCAATTGAAAAATCCATTGATTTGCTCATTACCGTGTAAAGAACGAAGTGCATTTACTTCCGACGGTGAAAAAAAACGCTGTGCAATTTCCATAGATGCAAAATCAGAATTAATTCTTTCGACATCAACGCCAACCATTCCTTCTTTTACAATGGCAAATAGCGCCATATCATGAGAATGAGAAATGTTAAATTGAGGGACAGGCATCATTCCGGCAATCTGTTCAAGATGAGGTTTCCCGTACGTGTTCGTGAAAAATTTGAGCAAGGCAGGCTGCTCTTTTACATACAAGCTGAGCACTTTTCTTAATGCACCATGAGTTGCAATATAATGTTTCCTGTCTCGTGAAAAATAAAATCGCCCTGCTTTTTCTTTCTCATGAACAGAAAGGAACTTTGCCATTTCACTCATTCCGGCTTCCGACAAATCCAATTGAACCCGCCAAACATGTACCTGGTTCATCTCCAGTATCACGCTCTGCGAATCTCGCCAGTGTGGTGAAACAGGGATCACAACATCTTTTCTCCTTTCGTCAGCAGGACAGACAATTCCATTGAAAGATATTGAAGTAATTCTGCCTGTCGTGTATGGATAAAAAAATGATCACCCGGCAGCATCCTTAGTTTGAATTCGGATAAAGTATGTTCCTCCCAGGATCGCAATGTCGATTCAGTAACGTCTTTATCGTCTGTACCTCCAAATGCAGTAATCGGAATATCTAACGGCGGCTGTGGTCGAAATTGATATGTTTCACACACCTTAAAATCAGCGCGCATGACAGGCTGAAGCAATGCCATTAATTCCCGGTTGCGCAATACTTCATCGGAAGTGCCGTTGAGAGAACGCAATTCCCGCACAAATTCATCTTCCGGCAAAGCATGAATCGGATCATGCGTACCCGGCAGATGCGGCGCACTATGTGCAGACACGAAAAGATGCATTGGCTGTCGCAATTGATGCCGTCTGAGAAAACGCACCAGTTCAAAACTAATCAGCGCTCCCATGCTGTGGCCAAAAAAAGCAAAGGGTTTATCGAGATATCCTGCAATCGCTTTGCCGGCTTCTTCCACAAGAAAAGAAAGACGGTCGATAAGGCTCTCCCGAAGGCGTGTTCCATGTCCGGGCAGTTCCACCGGCACGACTTGTATTTGCTCCGGCAAGCCCTTGTACCAGAGACGAAAAATATTGGCATTGCCCCCGGCATAATGGAAGCAAAACAGGCGTAACGCATAATCGCTTCGCCCGGTCAAGTGAATGAGCCAGGAATTATTCATGCTCGCAAAGTTGCCTTTATTATTACTGTTGTTAATATCAGTGAAATCAAATTCAGCAGGTCAGGCTTGTTTTTCTTTTTGCGCGTCTTCCTCCATTTTTTTGCGCAGGCTTAACGGCCTCATATCTGTCCACACTTCTTTGATATAAGCCAGACATTCATCTTTCGGCCCACTCTTTCCCACATCTTTCCATCCCAAAGGAATTTCGCGATCTTGCGGCCAAATTGAATATTGATCTTCGTGGTTAACAACAACTTTATAAATTGTGCTGTCATCCTTGTCGTCCCAACTCATGCTGCCTCCTTTATTCTTTTTATTCCAGGTTAATTAAGTTGCTCTGCAAATTCCTCAGATTGTATGCGCGCATACTCCGGAACTGCAAAGTTTAATTGCTTCTTGCAGAATTCGATCCATTCCGGCCCCACCTTATCGAAAATGATATGTTTGTCTCCAAAGATACCGTCGGTAACGACAAACGTTTCGTGCAGGTAAAGGATGGACTCGTCCGTTAACAGATTCTCGTCATCATTCAAGGATCCGCTGTTACCTGATCGATTCTGCGCATTTTCCAGATTTTCATTCCACCCGCTAAACTGCCGCAAATCCCGAAGCTTGTAGGCTTTGCAGTACGTCATCATGATTCTTCCTCCTCTCCACTATGAACAATTTCGCAAACAGCGTCTGCCACGATGCAAAATGTTAACTTTCGAATTTCGCAATGCTCAATCACATCATCACTATCATGATGTAAATACGTTATAAAATGGACGGCGGCTCCACTCCAAGACTTTCTTTTGGAACCTCCAGGTCGAGTTTTTCACCTTTCATATCATAAATCAAAAATTCCCGAAAATCCCGCATCGATGCAAGTATAAGCGCAATGAATACCATAATACCACTACACGTCATATAAATAAGCGGGATATTCTGATTAACCAGGTCGGCGACAATCCCGGAGAGACTCATTGCAATCGGTGTAATGCTTCCCACCAGCGTTGTGAGAACACCAAACACCCGTCCACGAATTTTGCTCGGAGTCGTTACCTGCAAAATCGTGGTTATATTCACCATAATGTAGCCGTTAATCACACCGGCAACTGTTGCAAGACTTGTTGCCAACAAAGGCGACCGGATGAATCCCAGAATTCCATAAGAAGAAGCCTCCAGAACCATGCACGCAATCAAAACAATAGCCCGTTTTCTTTTTTCAACCCGAACAACAGCAGCCATCAAATAACCGACCAAAGCTCCCAAACCATAACCAGCCATAATAAACCCGTACCATTGATCGCCAACCATGAGAAAATCTTCAACGAAAAATGGGAGCAATAAAATAATCGGCGTTGTAAAAAAGCTCATAAGAGCTGAAAGTAAAACAAGCTGCTTTAATCCTTTCTTGTGCCAGATAAAATGGAATCCTTCGACAAGGTCCTTTTTAAACTTTTGTATTTCCTCCTTGCCGTTCTTTCTCTCAGGAATTTCCTGAGGAATAGTAATAAAATATTCGCTTATTGCAGAAAAAATGTACGATAAGCCGTTAATGAAAAACAGCACCGGCGCTCCCATTATTGTAAAAAGGACACCGCCAAGGCCCTTGCCAAACAATGATGAAATTTGTGTTGAAAACTGCCCCAAAGAATTTGCCGCGGACAATTTTTCATTAGGGACAATGTCGGGAATGGATGCGGAAATTGCCGGGCCGAAAAAAGAACTCAGTGCCGCATTCAAACCTAAAGTCACAATAATGACAACCACGATCAGATTCGTGTTTTGCGGCCAGAAAAAAGCTACGGCAGCCAAACCAATCACCACCACACCATTAAAAAAATCCGTAATAACAATAATCCATTTTCTCGAATGCCTGTCGGCAAAAGTCCCGCTAAGTGGGCCAAGAGAAATAGCGACAATACTGGAGACAGCTCCTATCAAACCCAACATAGAAGCTGACTCGGTTGCTCTTTTAATCCATAGCACGGATGCGAGTAAAAAAAGTTGCGAACCGATTTTACTGACAAACTGTCCCTGCCAGAGGAGTACATAATTTTTATTGAATAATTTTGCCGGCTGCTGCATTCTCTTTTCTTTCTTGTCAATTAAAATAATTATCTCATAAAAACAAGCTTGGCTATTTTTTCAACATTTCCAACTTTTAATTGACAAAAAT
>JAACEJ010000509.1 GCA_011682565.1 Actinomycetota bacterium
CACAAATCAAAAATTGTTAATCCCTGTTCGTAAATCAATCTTGAAAGCTTTAGTAAAGTTAATAAACACTAAATCAACAGGAGGTCTCCCATGGATCGAAGAGAATTTATTGAAAAATCAATCATAGGGGGTACTGCCATGACAATCGCCGGAACATTTGGCTGTGGCGAAAAGAAATCGCAGGTGCAAAATGAAATTCCCAAAAGACGCCTTGGACGGGCTGGTGATATGCTATCCGTTATCGGCTTTGGCGGAATTTTAGTCAAGGATGAGGAGCAGGTAAAAGCCAATGATATGGTTGCTGAAGCGTACGACCGCGGCATTAATTATTTTGATGTTGCTCCGACTTATGGCGATGCGCAGGACAGGTTGGGCCCGGCGTTAAAACCGTATCGAAAAAATTGCTTCCTGGCGTGTAAAACAACCGAGCGGAAAAAGCAGGGTGCTGAAAAGGAGTTACACGAATCATTGCAGAAACTGCAAACCGACTATTTGGATTTGTATCAGTTACATGCCATCACAACTGTCGAGGACGTTGAAACGATCTTTGCCCCCGGCGGTGCGTTCGAAGTTTTTCTCAAGGCGAAAAAAGACGGCAAGGTGCGCTATCTGGGATTTTCCGCCCATTCCGAAGAGGCCGCACTTTTGGCAATGGACAAATATGATTTTGACACCATTCTTTTCCCCATCAATTTTGTCTGCTGGTATCACGGAAAATTTGGCGCCCGCGTTGTTGAAAAAGCCAAAGAGACGAACAAGGGCATCCTTGCACTAAAATCACTGGCTTTTACAAAAATAAAACAGGGAGAAAAACGGCCGTTTAAAAAATGCTGGTACAAGCCCGTACCCATAGACAACGACGAGCTTTTAAAGCTGGCTGTGCGCTTTACGCTTTCACAAGGGACGACAGCAGCTATTCCTCCCGGCGAACCGCTCTATTTTCCCAAAGCACTGGATGCTGCCGCCGGTTTTTCACCTGTCACTGAGAAAGAAAATACAAGCCTGCAAAAAATAGCGCAAAGTGTTGAACCGATTTTCAAAGTCTGATAAAGCTGTAAAAAAATACAGCCACTGCCGATAATAAAGAGAGAAATAAATGTCCAGGATCATCGTTGGTATTCACGGTCTTAAAAACAAACCCCCGGAAACCGTTCTCAAAAAATGGTGGGAGGCTTCAATTCGGGAAGGCCTGGCGGCAATCGGTCATCCTGAACAGAACTTTCAATTTGAGATGGTTTATTGGGCCAAGTATCTGCACTCGAAACCGCTAAACCTGAAGGAAAAGGACAGCAAGTCTCCACTATTCGTCGATTACCCCTACATAAAAGCAGAGACATTTCGCAGAGGAGAGCCGAACAAACTTCGGCAAAAGCTGCTGGAATATATTGAAAAGCAAACCGATAAAATATTCCTGCACAAAGACGGTTCTTTAAATTTTTCCGCAGTCAGCGATATGATTATCAGCCGTTTTTTCACTGACCTGGATATTTATTTCACCACCTATTGCACAGGGGATCATTATAAAGATTGTCTTGCCCGGGATATGATTCGCAAAGAACTGGCAAAAACGCTCGAAAAACACAAACATAAACGGATTCTTCTCATCGGCCATTCTATGGGATCCATTATTGCTTATGATGTTTTGACGCTTGTTGTTCCGCATATTAAAATTGACACATTGATTACTGCCGGTTCGCCATTGGGGCTGCCGGCCATTACCAGCAAAATACTATCCGAACAGGATAGCAAAGTGCCCGATACAATTCCTCACGTGCCGGAAAATGTCATTCGCCAGTGGTGTAACTTTTCCGACTTGAGCGACAAGGTTGCCATGAATTATACTCTTGCGGATGATTATGCGCCGAACACAAAAGGCGTTCATCCCGAGGATATTATTGTTTACAATAATTATGAAATTAACGGCAAGCGGAATCCACACAAGTCCTACGGTTATCTGCGGACGCCGGAAATGGCGGAGGTGATTTACGATTTTCTCACGCGGGATAAAAGTAAAGCCATGATTTGGTTTGAAAACAAAGCTGCAAATTTGTGGAAAAAGATATTCGGCAGCCGCTAGACTTGTTTTTTCAGCGGTTCAAAATTCATAAAATCCGCATGATGTATAATAACGGATTCAGGACAGCGATAACTGCCGTCCCCTTCTTTTGCATGGGTTGCAATGATATGAACAATAGTATCCGGCAACCCATGCTTCATAGCCAGCCCTGCGCCCGAAAAAGGATGGCGCAGCAACTTTCCTTTTTCACTTTTCACAAAACGGCCGTCCTCGCGGCGATATTCCAGCAGCTTACCGATGTCATGCAACAGCCCCCCGGCAACAATATAATCCACATTAACGGTATACTGCCTCGAATAAAACTCTACCAGCACTCCGGCTGTGGCAATAGCTGTCTGCGTTACAGAGCGGACATGTTCGCGGAAACTCACCGGGCAATTGGGGATGAGCAGTGTGAAAGGAATTTCATCTAAATCCTCTGTTTTCCAGCCGCCGATCTGCATGGCTTCGGCCCAGCAGGAAAAAGTTTTTTCGCGCAGACTTTTATCTTCTATGAGATCAAATTCCGGGAAAAGTTCCGTCAGTTGATGTGTTAATTCCATTGTATCCTTTCGAAGAATTTACTTTAATCTGAAAAAAATAAAATGTGGCCGCAGAGATTTTCATTGTCATTGACATGCACCAGGTTGAACTCTTTTCCGGCTCCTCCCGGTTAGGAAGAAATTAATGTTTTTATTTGCTCGACAGCCTTTTCAACACCGACAAGAATAGAGCGGGCAATAAGGGCACGACCGACGTTAAGTTCTTCGATGTAAGAAATATCCGAAATATCACGAATGTTTTGTGCATTTAAACCGCGTCCGGTTGAGACGCCCATTCCAAGCTTGTTTGCGGCTCCGGCAATGGCACGAATTTGCTCGATCTTGTCGCTCATTGTGCCGAGGTCCTCGATGCTGCGCAGCGGATTAGAGTTGATGTGAATATAATCCACATGTGCTTTGGCTGCCGCTCGTATCTGATGCGGATCCGGATCAATAAGAACGTTGACGACAATGTTGTTGGCGCGCAACGCAGCCGCAACATCTTCAACAAATTCCAGATTGGAAACAACATCAAGTGAAGTATTTAGAGAGACCTCCCGGATTGCCGGCAACAGGGTAACCATATCCGGCAACCATTTTAGCGCCTTTTTTACCATTTCATCCGTAAGTGGAATTGCGAGGTTTAAATGCGATTGAACGACTTCTTTCAGAACCGACACGTCACGATCCGTAATGTCGGAGCGGTCATCGCGAAGTTCAGCAACAATTCCATCAATCCCCCCAAGTTCCGCAGCAATGGCCACAGACGCGGGATCCGGGATACGGTCTTTGTTGAGATTCCGAAGCCGGGCAATCTGATTGACACACAAACATAATCGAGCCATTTATTCCCCTTTCAATTGGGTATTACATCCATTTTCATTGCGCTCATTATTAACCTGAACAATAATGTAAAAAAGGTATACTTATGAATCAAGCGTTTTAAAACAATAACCCAACCCAAACATTTTCGGTACAAACTTTACGTGCATAAAAGAAACTTT
>JAACEJ010000048.1 GCA_011682565.1 Actinomycetota bacterium
GTCCCGTAGACGGGGTTTGTCCGGGTTAGGGATTGATATTTAACAAATACTTGTCATTGCGAAGAGTGAGGAACGAACGACGATGCAATCTCATAACTGCCTGTAAAGCATGAGATTGCTTCGTTCCACTCCGTTTCACTCTCAATGACATGACCAAAAAGGTTTTATTACAAAACAGCCTCCAACAGATTCAGGGATTCCTAACCAAAACCAACCACGTCTGTAACGTATCCGGCGATGTCAACTTGATGATCGTCTCACTCATGATATTTCTCGCATCCAAAAATTCTCCGTTCTCCGGGTTGTACCAATTTTCCTGCATTCGCAAATTGGGGTTGTCGATTGCCAGTTCCACATCGCCTCCGTGGGGAAAATAAACGGCATATTCTTTTCCGGGATTTGCCAGACAATACGCTTCATTTGCCTCCCTCCTGCCAAGCAATTCAGGATGGGGATCACAGGAAAAAACATCGAACGCATTTGTAAAAATTCGCGCTGCTTTAATTGCCTTTTGCGATAAGACATTCAATCCTGTTCCACCCGTGGGGCGATGAAAACGGGTCGCCGCACATCCGGCAAATATATTTTGCCACCAACGGTCCAGCCCGACAAAGGGATCGTTCGGTCTTCCATGTTCGCGGCGCTGGTAGACTTTGATATTCGTAAGCGGCCGGACTCCGCCGTGCAACCGAATCAATTCACGAGCCCAGAGAGCATTGTCATAATGCGTGTGCCCTTCCTGCCAGTTGTTCTGCGAAATATCAAAAAAGGCAAACAACTCCGGGTGGTCATAGGTGCGTTTGTGCTCTTTATTATGAAGATTGTGTGCATCCCACATTTCAGTCAAAAGAACCGCTACGCCGGCCCGCTTTGCTTTTTGCAAAATATACTTTCCCCAGAACCACGCCCACTCAGCCGGGGCGCGGGTTTCGTTGTCCATGCAATAAAGAACATTTCCATATTTTAAGCTGATGCTCGTCAGTTTATCTACAAATTTCCTCTGGTACCCGAGCACTTTTACATCGTTATTTTTCTCCGGAATAGAAAAGAAAAACGGTTGTGGTTTGCGCGCCGGATGATACGGCCATTCGGTTTGCAGCTTTGTATCTTCTGTGCTATAATTAATATTGTTTTTGGGATTAAATGGATTGACCAGCCAAAAATCGCGGTAAAAATCAAAAGTAGCCCAAATCTCAACCTGGACGATGATATTTCTCGCAGCAGCTTCACGCAGACAATTTTCAAACCGTCGCCAATACTCGGGATTAAAAGCGTTCAAATCATATAATCCATCGCTGTTTTTCGCAAAGGCCCAGACATTGCCGGAATCGCGGCTGGACATGGTGCAGCGGACATAGTTGCCGCCGATCTTTCCAAGAATATCAAAATTTTTCATCATCAATTCGGGATTGTTAAAAATATTGTCTTCATCGCTACCGCCAAGCAGCAACACCGGTGCATCCTTGTAAGCAAAATAATATGGATTCTTTTTATAAACCATGATCCGCTCGTTTGAAGTGACCTTGTGCTTCGGGGCGCAGGAAAACAAGATTGCAAAAAACGCTATAAAAACAGAAATAATTTTCAATTTATCCTCTCCTTTTCGCTTGCAATGACACGGCTAAAAAGTATTGCTACAAACTAACTTTACAATATAACCGCCGCATCATCCTTTACCTTTTCCTGCCACTGTGCAATCTCTTTTGTCAGCCGGGAAATAATGTCAGCGTAATTTCCAGAATCGTACAAATTAGTCGTCTCGTACGGGTCCTTATTCAGATTGAACAATTGGTTTTTGTCTTTGTCGCTCAAGCATAATTTCCAGCCATCCTGAGAAACGATGGTGCGAACAGAAGCCCCGTTTACTCGCTCGACATCTTTTTTACTAACGCCGGCAATACTTTGCGGCGTTTTGCCCCTGCGAATAGCCGGATTCCATTCGATGAAGACATCACGCATTTTTTTCCTTTCTCCATGGATTACAGAAAGTAAACTTTGGCCGGTGAACTGGTTTTCAACGCCGACATGCATCACATCCAGAAGCGTGGGCACCAGATCAATATGGCTCACGGGTTCTTTAATGACATTCAATTTTCGTCCCAACTGCGGAATTCGCATCAGCCATGGAACTTTTGCGGCTTCCTCATACATCACAGTCTTTGCAAGCAGTTGATGCGCACCCATCATATCCCCGTGGTCGCTGGTGTAAACGACGATCGTATTGTCCGCAAGCCCCAAATTTTCCAGGGTATTCAGAATGGCGCCAACGCTGCGATCAACTTCTGTAACCAACCCCCAATAGTTTGTAATTAACCGCCGCCAGCCCGCTTCGGTCATGAGATCATTGCCCCCGAATCCTTTTTCACGATAATTCTCACGTATAAGACGATAACGCAGCGGTTCATTATCTTCCAGCGGATCGTTAAAATTTTGCGGCAGGACCATTTTGTTCACATCGTGTTCATCATTCAACGGGCCGAAAAACGGCATGTGCGGTTCAAGAAAATTAACATAGAGCATAAACGGTTCATTTTTGTGGCGACGGAGGAAATCACACGCCTTAATTTCCAGAAACTTTGGTTTGCTGTGCTCGATGGGTAAATGCGCCGCAAATCCCCGGCTGTAATCTCCCCTGCTTGTATCCGGTTTGTAGCCCAGCTCGTGCAAAAAATGCCAGTAGGCACTTTTTTGACTGCGGTCACGTCCTTGCCGATAATACTTCCAATAGCCATCCTCGATGGGTTCCCATTCTTCAAACCCATGCTGGGGAAAAATTTCATCGCCCAGGTGCCATTTGCCAAAATAACCGGCACGATAATCCGGGTCATTGACAATCTCAGGAAAGGTTGGAACATTTTTCGGTAACGGAATATTGTTTTCCCGGCAGGAATTTTCATGCGGCCACAAACCCGTCATTACAGTAGAGCGCGACGGTGTACAAACCGTCTGCGAAACATAAGCTTTCTGAAAAACGACGCTTTCACCCGCAAGTTTGTTCATGTTTGGTGCATGTATTTTGGAGTTTCCATAAACATGCATCGTGTCTGCGCGCTGCTCATCTGTCCAGATAAACAGCAAATTGGGCTTGCGTGCTTTTTTGTTGCAGCCGACAATATTTACAGCAAGCGAAGCGGCTGCTGTGGTTTTGATAAAATTGCGGCGCGTTAGTTGAGGGAGATTCTTGTCAGCTTTCATTTTGAACCTCACATTTTTGAGAAAAAGATTAAAGGTAAATAAAATAAAGATAATACAATTGTCGATGCAACTCAAGAATTACTTTTCCGCTTGACTTTACCGACAAGATGTTTTATTATAAACACGGATTCCAAAAAACTCTAACCAATCATTTCGCTTTTTGGAGCTGAACAGTGAATCGATATTGCAGCAGATGTCGTCTGGTTATCCTCATTATAGCGTTTGCTCTCTCTTGCAGCAATAAAGTACCGCAACAGGAATTTCCTGTTCTTGCATGGTACGGGCCGGACAAAGCATTATCCGGCCTGGCCTCGTTTCGGCAAATGCAAAAGGCAGGCTTTAACATTTGTTACTCGCCTTACGCCGACCGCGATTTCAACCTGAAAGCACTAAATTGGGCGGATTCGGCTCATATCAAACTCTTGCTGGCAGATAAACGGATAAATGCCGTTGATGTGAACCACGATTCTACTTTTGCGGTTTTGGACAGCATTATTAACGACTATAGTAGCCATCCGGCTTTTTGGGGATACTTTTTAAAAGATGAACCCGGAAAAAAAGAATTTCAAAAGTTGGCGCGGCTAAATGAATATTTTAGCAGAAAGGATTCCCTGCACCAGGTTTACATTAATTTGCTGCCAATTTATGCTACACCGGTTCAGTTGGATACGAACGATTATGCCGGTTATGTGCAAAATTTTTTAGAAACCGTCCATCCGCGAATTGCGAGTTTTGATCACTATCCCATCCTGGATTCCGGTTTACGTCCACGATTTTTCGAAAACCTTGAAATCATCCGCAGGGTCACTTTAAAGGATACAGTACCGTTTTGGGCTTTTGCTCTGACGACCCAACACGGACAATATGTGAAACCGGTATTGCCGCATTTGCGTTTTGAGGTTTACAGTGCACTGGCTTATGGTGCCAAAGGAATTCAGTATTTTACGTATACCACGCCCCGGAGTAACAGAAAATTTAAATTCGGAGAGGCATTGCTTGATCCATCCGGACAAACGACGGCCACCTATCATCTGGTTACAAAGTTAAACAACGAGATTCGGACGATCGGACCACTGTTACTCGATTTGACTTCAACCGGCGTATATCACAGTGATCCGGTGCCGCAGAACTGCCGGCCCCTGGTACTGCACTTGCCGATTAGTAAAATCGAAGGCCGATCAATTCTGGCGGGATTTTTCCAGGGCAAAAAGAATGAGAAATACGTTTTCCTTGTAAATAAAAACTACAATACGGGAGCACTCCCAGGAATTTACTTTTCCCAAAAAATAAATAAAATCGTTGAAGTATCCAAAAACCACGACAAGCCCCTGATCGTTAAATGGGAGAATTCGGATTCTTTAAAAAAATGCGACATTTTATTTAAAGCAGGTGAAGGAAGACTTTTCCGAATTTATGGCCAAAGCTTGTAGTGAAACGAAGTAATAATTTGGTTTTGAAAATTTGCAGCGATTTGCTAAATTATATAGTCAAATAAAAATGTCAAAGATATTTAACAGGGAAATTGGGAGGAAGTGGAATGAAACAAATATTTATAGCCACAGCATTCATTTTATCCGTTATGCTTTTTTCGTGCAGCAAAGAAATACCTCGTTCGCAATTAAGAGTAAAAAACGGTCTGGCCTATCAAACCGGAAGTGAAAAACCTTATTCGGGAAAGGTGGCCAGTAAATATAAAGATGGTGAAAAAAGAGAGCAAGGCAATTATAAAAATGGCGTATTGGATGGAGAATTTACCATCTGGTACAAAAACGGTAATATTCAAATCAATGGAAAATTCCTGGATGGGAAAAAAGAAGGACTGTGGACAGAATATTATCAAAATGGAAAAAAACATTTTGAGGGGAATTACCAGGGAAATATCGAAGTCGCAAAATGGACACGCTTTGACAGAACGGGAAAGGCGACCTTGGATTTCGATTATGACGGCGCCTGCAAGCCTTTGAACAAAGCAGAGTTCGACTCGCTTTTACAAAAAGTCAAAGAGACACCGCTGGAGCCTGTGGCAAAAAATGAGGTGGCTGTACTGGAAACAAATTTTGGCAAAATGGTCATTCAATTTTTCACGGACAAGGCGCCAAATCATTGCAGTGCGTTCAAACGCCTGGTAAAAACAGGCTATTATAATTGCACCTCATTCCATCGGATCATTAAAGATTTCATGATTCAAGGCGGAGATATCGGCACGCGCATCGACCCACAAGCAAATTTCCATCCCTCCGGACCCGGCTATACGTTAAAAGCGGAATTCAACGATATTCCTCACGATAAAGGCATTTTATCTATGGCGCGGGCACAGGATCCCAACAGTGCCGGAAGCCAGTTTTTTATTTGTCTTTCGCGTGAACACACACAGCACCTCGACGGCAAATACACCGTTTTCGGCAAACTCATCGAAGGCATGGATGTGCTGGAAAAAATCGGTAATTTTGAAACCAAGATGTCTCCGATTTACCGCCAGCCCGTTTTGCCCGTGCATCCGGTTATTATTCGAAAAGCTTATATGGAACAGCGGTGAAGCTGCCGACGATCAAAATATGTGTGCTTTTATGCCTTTCTCTTTTTTTGTTTTCCGGTCTTGGTTTCGCCGCAAACGAGCAAGGACGACAAAAGGTCTGGATTTTCTTCAGGGATAAAGGACCGATTACGGCGGATACGTTCACCGATGTCGGGAATCGTCTTCTCCCAAAAACAAGACATCGGCGGGCAAAAGTGATGCGCTCAGGCTCATTAGTGGATTATACAGATGTTCCCGTTTGGCCGCCATATCTCGATTCTCTGAGATCACGTTCCATCAAGCCGATTGTCGTTTCAAAATGGTTGAACGCCGCAAGTGCGGTGCTTTCAAAAAAACAGAAAAGAGATATATCCCGAAAGCATTTTGTGTCTCACATTCAACCGGTGATGATTGCAAAACAAAGGCCTGTGCCAGAGGTCAAATCTCTCGATAAAACGGCTATTTTTCCTCAGGATTACGTTTACGATTACGGCCCGTCACTTGCACAAAATGAGATCATCAACATTCCCAAGGTTCATGATTTGGGAATCTCCGGTCAGGGTGTGCTTGTTGCTGTTTTCGATACCGGTTTTAGATTGAATCACCTGGCGTTTGAGCATTTGCATGTTATTGCCGCTTATGATTTCATCAATAAAGATGCCACAGTTGATAACGAAGAAGGACAAGATACGGGCGGACAAAACTGGCATGGCACAATTATTCTTTCCATGCTGGCCGGATTCTTCCCGGGCCAATTAATCGGCTCTGCTTTTGGCGCGGATTTTCTGTTGGCAAAAACCGAAGACGTCAGTTCCGAAACGCCGGTCGAAGAAGACAATTGGATCGCTGCCGCGGAATGGGCGGATAGTCTCGGTGCCGACGTCATCAGTACCAGCCTGGGTTATCTCGACTGGTATTCTTATAAAGATATGGACGGAAAAACGGCCCCCATTACCATTGCTGCTGATTTGGCTGTCAAAAAAGGCATCGTAGTAGTGGTTGCTGCCGGCAACGAAGGAAATCTTCCCTGGCATTACATAGATGCACCGGCTGACGGCGACAGTGTCATCACGGTCGGAGCGGTCAATTCCGGCGGCGTCCTTGCGGATTTCAGTTCACACGGCCCGACTTTTGATGGTCGCATCAAACCCGACGTTGTCACAATGGGCGTCGGAAATGTCGGCGTTGCCGTTCCCCCGCGTGAGGGGCTTGGCGATGGTTATACGAACGTATCAGGGACTTCTGCTGCCTGTCCCATGGCAGCAGGTGTTGCGGCGCTCATTTTGTCGGCTTATCCGAATCTGACGCCCATGCAGGTTCGCGAAGCACTGCTTAGAACAGCGGATCGTGCAACCGATCCGGATAATAATTACGGCTACGGACTGGTCGATGCTTATGCCGCGCTCATGTACTGGGGCGAACCCGAAGGCCTTCCTGAAAAGACAGAACTTGCAGGTGCCTATCCGAATCCTTTTCGTGTTTCTAAAAATCAAATCATGCAAATTAATTTTGATCTGACACAACCCACAAATGTCAGCGGCGAAATTTTCAATGGTCTTGGTCAGAGTGTAAAGACTTTTGCAAAAACTTTACATACCGCGGGGAAAAACCAGCGACTGCTTTGGAATGGCCAAAACGATTTCGGAGAATTGTTGCCGAGCGGTATTTATTTCTGCAGCTTAAAGCTGGGAACTGAAACTCATCACCTAAAAATAACACTGTTGGAGTAAATGCTAGGCGAGAAAAAAAATATCACACTGGCCCTTGGCGGTGGCGGTGCGCGCGGGTTTGCCCATATCGGCGTTCTGCGTGTTCTGGAACAGGAAAAAGTCCCTATCAGTCTGATCGTCGGAACAAGCATGGGAGCGATTATAGGCGCTGTTTACTCGCAACTGCAAAATGCTGATGCGGTTGAACAAAAATTCCGCGACCTCATTGCCAGCCCTATTTACAAATCCAGCGGACTTTTGTATGCCGGTAAGAAAAAACTTTCCGAAGGATGGTTCGATCAATTGGCCGAACACATCAGAGAAAGAATTGTCATCAGCATTGCCAGCCGAAAACAAGCGGCGGTCGGTATAGAAAGGCTTTATGGTGCAATTGATTTTCTTCTGGAAAACGATTTTGTCGAAAACACTAAAATTCCTTTCGCGGCTGTTGCTACAGATTTGATCGAGGGAAAAGAAGTTATTTTGAATAAAGGATCATTGAGAGATGCTGTCGCGGCAAGTGCGGCATTGCCCGGTTTTCTTCCTCCCATCGACATCTATAGCAGAAAATTAATCGACGGTGCAGCGACGTCTCCTGTCCCGATTCGTGCAGCGAGAAAACTGTCACAAAGCTGCAAAGTAGTTGCTGTGGATGTATCACAAAAACTGGCGCCGGATCCAAAACTGGAAACGGTTATTGATATTGTCCTCAGAGGCTACATGATAACAGCAGTAAAATACCATGATCAATTAATCAAAGAGGCCGACGTGCTTATTCAACCCACTGTAGGTGACTTTCACTGGTCGGAATTTGCAAAGATTGACTGGCTCATCGAGGAGGGAGAATTTGCAGCGCGGGAAAAGCTGGAAGAAATTGTAAAATTGTCCAAATTAAGTTTATTTTTTTAATAATGGACGAAAAATCTCTTGAAATAACAGTTCCCGAAGGCAAAGAAAAAGAACGGCTGGATAAATTTCTTGCCAATAAATTGCCGTCTGTTACCCGTGCAAAGCTGAAACGCCTTGTCGACGAAGACCGTGTTACTATTAACGGACAGCCGACAAAAGCCGGACACACGATTCGCCCCGGAGAGGTCGTCCGCGTTGTGTTCCCGGCGCGACATGAAACCGAAATCCTGCCCGAAGAAATTCCTCTTGATATTATTTACGAAGATGAATATCTGCTCGTCGTCGATAAACCGCCGGGCATGGTCGTTCATCCTGCATTTGGAAACATGAGCGGAACCCTGGTCAATGCGCTTTTGGCGCACTGTCGGCAGCTTTCCGGTGTGGGCGGTGACAAACGTCCCGGTCTGGTGCACCGTCTGGACAAGGACACCTCCGGCCTGCTGGTTGTAGCGAAAGATGACGTAACGCATGTGGGCCTGGCCAAGCAATTATCAGCGCATAAAATAGAACGTGAATATCGTGCCGTTGTTTGGGGACATTTAAAGCAGAAATCCGGTCGCATTGAAGCCGCTCTCGCACGTAGCCCCAAAGATCGAACACGGATGATGATCCATCCGGATGGCAAACATGCGGCAACCAACTATGAAGTTTTGGAAGAACATGCGATCACCAGCTATTTGAAACTAAATCTCGAAACCGGGCGCACGCACCAGATTCGTGTTCACCTGGCCTCATTGGGACACCCGGTTTTTTCCGATGCAACGTATGGTGGCCGGGGCAAACAACTGGCCGGACTGAATAAGATCAGGTCGCAATTCGTCATCCGGCTTTTACAGGAATTTAAAAGACAAATGCTGCACGCATGGACACTGGTCTTTATTCATCCCATCACACAAAAACTCTTGCGATTTGATGCTCCAATTCCCCAGGATATGGTCGAACTCCTGGAAATACTGAGAAACACCGCTGTGTAATTATCCTACATTTGTGGCAAAGATACTGTGTAATTTAACCACAATCAACAATCCCCTTTGGAATCCTTTTAAAATATGAACAAATCGACCTTGTAAACTATGAACTTACTTCGTATAATTGTCCGGGATATTCTTCAAAATGTGGCATATCAATTGCTTATGTGGAACTTGAGTAACGACTCGACCGAACAACTTTCTCTTTGATGAATGAGGATAACATGGACGTATCGGATACAAAACAAACCCTTATTTGGTTGTGGATCATCGCTGCACTGGTCATTCTTTTTACTCTGCTTTTTCATAACCGCGCTTTTGCCCAGGAAACAAATTTTTACAGCGGCTTATCTTCCAGGGAAAAAAACAGTGCTCGTGAAATGGTACGCAAATACTTAAACGACGGTGATGATGTTGCCCTGCGTTTTAAGGGTGATGCTGAAATTAAAAAAGATGAATATATCAATGGGGATGTTATTTGTCTCAAAGGCACACTCGAAATTAAAGGTGAGGTCAATGGTAATGTGCTCGCGTTGTGGGGTGATGTAGAATTAAAATCAACCGCTTATGTAGAAGGTGATGTTGTCAGCTTTGGCGGTAAGGTCTGGAGTGACGAAGGTGCTGTTGTGGACGGCGATGTCGTTGAAAGAAGTGAAAGCCGTAAAAGCCATAAAGAACGTCACGTTACATACCGCGGCATGAAAAAAGAAAATCAGCCGCATCAAAAACAAACTTCTTCCAAACCCAAAGAGGATATTTATATTGACGGGGATGATGATTCTTCCCCTGTTTATGCGGACTATAATCGGGTCGATGGTTTTACTTTTGGATTTCAAATTCCCCGGCAAAGTTGGTGGGAAAGACACAAACACAACTTTGCAGTTATCGGCCTGGGAGCTTATTCTTTTGCCGGCAAGCGGCTGCAATATCGATTGGGCATGGAGCGCTGGTTTTTAGGCGAATACCGCTTTTCGCTGGGAGGAGAATTCCATGATTTGACTGCTACCAAAGACGACTGGATCATTGGCAGAATGGAAAATTCTCTGGCCGCATTTCTCATCAAGGAAGACTTTCGCGATTATTATCGCCGGGAAGGATACAGCGTTTTTTTCAATCAGAATTTAGGTCGCCGCATCAGTTTGCGGGGCGAATTCCGTAATGACAGATTCAGCAGCCTGGAAAACAAAACCAACTGGTCACTATTTGGAAAGCACAAAAATTTCCGACCAAATCCTCCGCTAATGCCATGGAGTTCGTCCACGGATGGTTCGTTTCATTCATATCCGAATCCGTTCTACCTGGACATTCAAAGTGCAGTTGGAAAACTGATCATTGACACTCGAAACGACAAAAAAAACCCCACCCGGGGATGGCATATTTCCGCATTCGCTGAAAAGGCGGGACACGGCATGGTGAGCGATCTCGATTTTGAACGCTATATTCTCGACATTCGCCGCTATCAACCTTTTGGCTGGGACGAAAATTTAAACATACGTCTGCGTGCCGGGACAGCGACCGGCACCCTTCCGCCCATGTACTGGTTTGACCTGGGGGGAATTTCCACCCTGCGCGGCTACGACTTTAAGGAATTTACCGGCGACCGTATGGTTCTCGGAAATCTGGAATACAACCTCAATACGGGCAGAGATAACTGGTTTATCCTCGATGGTTTTGATATCATCCTCTTTGCAGATGCAGGATATGCCTGGTTTGCCAATGAAGAGACACCGAAGCAAATGAGCAGATGGCCCCTGGATCAAGAATTTACCGATCAGAGCCGGGACGTTTTCCCCGAGGATGCCTTTGAATCCCTCAAGTGGAAAAACCTAAAGACAGACATCGGTATTGCCTTAGCCAGCGATGACGGAGATTTCAGAATCAATTTTGCCAAAAGAATGGACAGAGATTTTGGCGACAGTGATATTGTTATTACATT
>JAACEJ010000510.1 GCA_011682565.1 Actinomycetota bacterium
GTTTCCTTTCGGTTATGGTCTCTCCTACACCACTTTTGCGTACAGCGATTTAAAAATCAGTCCGGTAAAGATAGCGCAAAACGATACCGTTATCGTATACGCCACGATCAAAAATACCGGACAGATGGCCGGCGACGAAGTGGTGCAGCTTTATGTGCAGGATGAAAAGGCCAGTGTGGAACGAGAAGTCAAATCTTTAAAGGGCTTCAGGCGGGTCCGTTTAAAGCCGGGCGAAAGCAAGATCGTTTCGTTCAAGTTGGATAAAAATGCGCTGTCATTTTATGATGTGAAAACCGATAAATGGAAAGCAGAGCCGGGGAAATTCAACGTGTTGCTCGGCAGTTCGTCGAGAGATATTCGATTGACCGGGGAATTCAGCCTGGGTCCTGTTGAAAAATTTTAAGAATTGTCGTTGTTGAAGCAGACTTGCAAGAAACTTGAATTACCAGACCTCAAAGGTCTCAGAGACCTTTGAGGTCTCACCCTGGAATAAAGTTTCTCATATACAATTAGGTTCGTTGCTCTTTGACGAGTCTTTAGCACCATTAAGGAGGCGTGAATTGAACTTTTTAAAAAAACTATGGCGGATCATCTCCCGCATCCTGCTCGTCGTCATTATTTTGCTCTTTATTATTTTTCTCATTTACACAGGGCCCTCCTGGTGGCGACACTGGGTTGTGTATCCCCGACTGGAAAAAGAGCAGGCTGAACTGTTGACAAAACGCAAGACGCCGCAAAAATTTATCGAATTAACGGATTATAAGGGGATTTTGCACGCGCATTGTTACTGGTCGCACGACAGCCGCGGCGTCATCGGGGAAATCATCCCGGCGGCAAAAAAAGCGAAATTGAACTTTATCTTTTTCTCCGACCATCCGCATGCAAAGCTGGATACTTTTCCACGCGCCTATAACGGTATTTATGACGGCATCGTCATCGTGCCCGGTACGGAAACGGGCAGCGGCCTCATGGTCTGCCCAATGGACAGCGTCGTTATAAACTGGAGCGAGGACGAAAATCAAATCATCCGTCGTATCGTCACGAATGGCGGCCTGGTTTTATATGTGCACACAGAAAAGTCGCACCGCTGGGCAAACCCCGATTACCAGGGCATGGAAATTTACAACATCCACACCGATCTTTTGGACGAAAAATCGATTACGCCGATCATAATTGACGCGGCCGTGAACGCGAAAAAATACCGTTCCTGGGTCTATCGCCTGTTTTATGACGATCAATTCAAAATATGGGCCAAGTGGGATTCCTTGAACATGAAGAGGCGCATTGTCGGCATGGCCGGGGTTGACGCTCACAACAATCAAAATATCCGCGCGCGCTATCTTGCCGACGGCCGCGTCGAGTGGGTCGGGCCCAACGCCAAAACGCTGGCGATTGTCAAACCCGCGTTAAAAGAAAAGCTTCTCCTCGGCAAACCGGATGCCGCCGGTTGGGCGTTCAAATGGGAGGTCGACACCTATTTTGCGTCGTTTCATTTTGTCAATACGCATGTTTTCAGCGACACATTAAGCGCCGGAGCCATTCGCAACAACCTGGTAAAAGGCCATGCTTATGTCTCATTTGAGCATCTGGCCGAGGCCGCCGGCTTTCAGTTTTTTGCCACGGATCGGCACGGACGCGTCGCTGCGATAATGGGCGATTCGATTTCCGTTGCCGACGTCAACTCCCTGCACGCGGTCTCGCCTCTGCCGGTGCGGTTTCAATGCCTGCGAAACGGGCAAGTTATCGACCGAACCGCAAAAGTTTATGACTGGCAATTTGACCCCCAAGGCAGAGCAGGCGTTTACCGCATTGTCGCCGACATCAGGCTTGGCAATGAATGGAAGACCTGGGTGCTGTCGAATCCGATTTATCTTTATTAAAAAAGCGACAAGCCGGGAACTTATTTTCAGTTACCCATAAAATTGCTTCGTTTCGCTCGCAATGACACGCTACCCGGGAATCGCCCTACTTGTCCGATTTTGTTGTCAGCAGACAACTCGTTTCATAAAATTCCGCACCGGCTTTTGCTGATGTTTTTTTGATCATCACCCCTCTCGTTTGACCGGCAATTGTTGTCAGATCCGAGTTGATTTGGTAAAGGGATTTCCCGGCAGTTGCGGTTTCCACTTTTCCCTGCGGCGTTGTGCTGGCATAGACAACAATTTTTTCGCTGCCGAACGGTGGAGAGACTTGCAGTTCAAATTGGTCGTCAGCAGAAGGGATGACGATGGTTTCGCCGCCTTTGAAAAAGTTGTTTTTTCTTTGCTGATTGGGAATGAGTTGCAGAATGTGATTCTTAGAATCAATATAAATCACCCGGGCATAAAAATCCTTGTTTCCTTTGAGGAATATTTTGATTTTATCACCTTCCTTATAAGCTGTCTTTTCCGTCCACACTGAAACTGATAATGGTGCGGCCGAGTTTGTCAAGACAGTTTTTGCCGCACCCGAAGCAGGCGGCTTTAGCCGATATTCAATCTCCGCTTTGATCCAGTAATGGTAACGGTTGTCTTTAGTAATGCCGTAATCTTTACTGTCCAGGATTTTTACGTATCCTTCAGCCTGGCTTTGTATCAAGTCGTAAGAAAGCTGAAAGTTTTCCACCTTGGTAAAGCTTTTGATGTAGGTCTGTCCTTTTTGCAGCGCTTCTCGTTTCGCCGCAGCCAGCGCCTGTTCGCGCAACTGGCGAATGGTTTTATCTTCGGAGAGATACACATAACCATCCGCTTCGACAATGGCGGAGTGTTTGGGCTGGGTGGTTTTGTTGGATTTGGCAGACGGCAGGCATATACCGGCAAGAAAAATAAAAAATATAATAGCAAAGATACATTTCTTCTGTTTCATTTTATCCGCTCCTCGTTATTCTTGAATTTCGAAAAAACTGGTAAAGCGATTTACCCGGAAGATATTAAATTCTGTGCAGCCCTGACAATGGAATAAAAACCATGAAAGGATGCAATATTTGATTGATAACAATTCAATCCCATACATATTTTTCATCATACTCAATCTTGTATTTTTTTAATAACTTCCGATATTCTTCCTGAAATGTTTTTTGTCGATGATGTTCTTTTTGGTTTTCAATATATCGTTTCACAGTTGGCAGTTGTGACATACCCAATGAGAAAGCGCCATATCCATTTTGCCAGAAAAAGTTTTGATAGGCTTTGCCTTTTGTTTTGATCCATTTTGAAGAACTTTTTTTAACTTCCTCCAATAGATCGCTTACCGTGATTGTTCGGGCGAGATTGCAGGCAATGTGGACATGGTTTGCAACACCGCCTATTTTATGTGCATGGCAGTGATGGTCATTGCAAATGGCAGCCATATAGGCAAACAATTCATCTTGGATTTCCGGGCGAATCAACGGTTGCCGATTTTTAGTGCTGAAAACAATGTGCAATAATATTTTTGATAATGACTGCGGCATGATCCTTCCCTTTTTTATTTCGCCCTTTCAGGGCTTGATAGTGACTTCTTTTCTTAACCCAGGGCTGTGCCCTCACTGCCGTTAAGTTAAGGGAATATAATCTGAAAAAAAACGAATCTCATAAATCCAAGCCCGAATTTGGCTTTAAAAAAAGCCAATAGAAATC
>JAACEJ010000049.1 GCA_011682565.1 Actinomycetota bacterium
TAAAAAGTCCAAAATGTCATTGCGAGCGAAGCGAAGCAATCTGGATGTCGGCCATAAGGTACAGTTTTCTAAGGATCGCTTCCCCGATAATTCGGGGTAAACTCAGGCTGCGCTCCTCACGATGACATGCTTTTCGACTTTTTACGAATTACTTATAAAATCTTTATCTCATAATTAAACAAGGAGGAATTCATCCAAATGAAAAAACGCATCATAAACATCGGTGGTGAAAATGTCGAAATCCCGGCATTCGATAACCGCCTCATCATTTACATTATCATCGGTATTGCCGTGCTGTGGTTTGTCTTTTCCGCAGCATACACCGTAAACACCGATGAAGTCGGGGTGGTCCAGCGCTTTGGTGCTTATGTGCGCACCACGCAGCCGGGTCTGCATTTTAAACTGCCGTGGGGAATTGAGACGGCGACGAAAGTGAAAACCCAACGTGTCTTTAAGCAGGAATTTGGATTCCGCACAGCAAAGGCCGGCATAAAAACCGAGTATGTGCGTGGAAATTTTGAGTCCGAATCCCTCATGTTAACCGGCGATCTGAACTCTGCCCTGGTAGAGTGGATCGTACAATATCGCATCCAAAATCCAGTGAATTATTTATTCAAAGTGCGTGATGTTGAAGCAACGATTCGCTACGTATCCGAAGCAATGATGCGCCAGGTTGTTGGAGATAACAGCGTCGATGAGGTCATAATTCTTCGCAGAAAAGATATTGCCCTGGAAGCGGCAAAACTGATGCAGAACTTGTTGAGCGAGTATGAAACAGGCATTGACATTGTTACCGTCAATTTGCAGGATGTTAACCCACCTGTTCCTGTTCAGGCCGCTTTTAATGAAGTGAACGAAGCCAGGCAGGAAAAGGAAAAAATCATTAACCAGGCATGGGAAGCATATAACAATGCTATTCCAAAAGCAAAGGGCCAGGCAGAGCAGGTGATCCTGGAGGCTGAAGGTTACGCCACCAACAGGGTGAACCGTTCCCAGGGTGATGCGGAAAAGTTTCTGGCTGTTTGGCATGCATATTCAAAAGCCAAAGATGTTACCAGGCGTCGTCTGTATCTCGAAATGATGAACTCCGTCTTGCCCAAGATTAAAGCTAAAGTTATTATCGACGACAAGGTGCGATCATTTCTGCCCCTGTTGCAACTTAATGGAAAGGAGGTGGGGAAATGACACAAAAAAATAAACTCTATCTTTATGGTTTTCTCATCTTTCTCGCAATCATTGTTCTCTCGGATGCGTTATATACAGTTGACCAAACCAAACAGGTGATCATTACCCAATTTGGTAATCCTGTCGGAGACCCTGTGTTAACCGCCGGCCTTCATGTCAAACTTCCGTTTATTCAAAAAGCTACGTTTTTTGAAAAACGAATCATGGAATGGGACGGCGATGCAAATCAGATTCCCACCAAAGATAAGAAATATATTGTTGTCAATACTTTTGCCCGCTGGCGAATTGCCGACCCGCTGAAATTTTACCAGAGCGTAAACAATGTGCGAAGCGCTATGGGCAGGCTGGACGATATCATTGACGGCATTACGCGCGACTTTATCAGCGAAAACGTTCTCATCGAAGTGGTGAGAAATTCTAATCGCACCATGGTTTCATCATCCGAAGAGGAAGAAGATGCGGTGATCGAGGCGGATTCGCTGAAAATCAAACTGGGACGTACGGCCATTACGCGGGAAATATTAAAACTGGTACAGAAAAAAGTGCCGCAGTACGGCATTGCAGTCCTGGATATTCGCATCAAACAAGTCAATTACATTGCCGAAGTTCGCCAGAAGGTTTATGACCGAATGATCTCTGAGCGAAAGCGGATTGCCCAGCTTTATCGTTCGCAGGGCCAAGGCAAAAGAGCCGAAATTACCGGGCAGATGGGCAAAGAATTGCAGAGGATAACATCCGAGGCTTATCGCAGAGCCCAGCAAATACAAGGCGACGCGGATGCCAAAGCAACATCGATTTATGCAAGCGCGTATTCAAAAGATCCCGAATTTTATTCTTTCCTGCAAACGCTGGACACCTATCGCAAAACGATTGATTCGACCAGCACTTTGATTTTGAGTACGGATTCGGATTATATGAAATATTTCAAGAACATCAAATAGAATCGCTGATTTAATGAAAAACCCCGGCAGGCACGTGAATGCGGCTTGCCGGGATTTTTGTTCAAGTCTCGGACGGGGATAACTCATTTCTCGTGTCGACGATCTTCGTCGGCATGTCATTCAGTTGTAGTTGTAGGGTGGGTTTCTAACCCACCTTGTTTATTCACGATGGGAAGGTTAATCTCGTTCCATAGCTCGGCGGGGCAATGTTTTATGGTTGTAACGCAGAGCGTCACACAGGCATTCCGCCGCTGAGCGGCGGAACGAGTAAAAGGCAGGATTTCCGCAGCGCTTAAACATCCCCTTCCACCTGAAAAATTTTACCATCCAGATATTTCCCCCACACATTCTCGAACCAGGATTCTTCTTCCGGGATCGGCCGGCGGGGCTTCCAGCGTGAATCAAATCTGTTATTTTTCCCGAGAACCGTTTCCAAAATTATTTCTCTCAATTCCGTTTGTTCAGGCTTGTAGCGCCATGCATCTCCAAGGGAATCGAGAACGGTTTCGCCCTTGTCATCCATAACCAGGTAAGAACCACGGCTGCCGCCGCCTTTTGCCAGGTAAGCGCGGATGGCTTCAAGATAGGCGGCGTGCGCCAGCACAAGATGGCGGTTTTGTAAAACAAAAGGCAATTGCGCCCTGTTTGCAATCCGTTGTTCGTTAAAGCGCGCTATCTGGCCGTAGGCTTTTTCGATTGCTTTTTCCACTTTTTCAATATCGCGGATGTGCGAGCCAAAATTCGTCATTCTTGTCTGGAATTTATCCCGGTAGAGCGCAGCACTGTTTTGCGGACTATAAATTTGTGATGTGAAATGCTTTGCCATTTGCAGCAACTCGCCGCCTTTTAAAAGTGCCGTTTTTTCAAATTGTTCTTTACTCACCGGCTCATCTTTTGGCCCTTTGGCAATGCGCTGCGCGGCGCGCAAAGAGCCCACCTGTCCCGAGTTGAGCGCAGACCCGCCGGGGCGGTAAACGCCGTGACTGCCGTTCACTTCGCCCACCGGAAAGAGATGGCGAATATTGGATTCCCACCACATATTTCCTGCCAGGCCGCCGTTGTTGTGCTGGGCGCATACCGCCACTTCAAGCGGTTCCTTCCACAGGTCGATGCCGTTTTTGGCATAAAGCTCTATGGCCAGGGGATTCATTTTTTGCAAACGTTCTATCGGCGTGCCGAAAAGAGCGTCCGAATTTTTCAGATATTCAAAAGCCTCCGGCTCAAGGTCATTGAAGGAAAATGAATCCCCGAGCGGATTTTGGCGAAAATCCATAAAGACATGGCGACCTTTAACGACCGTTTCGATGTAAACGAGGACATCGATGAGAGAAGAACCGAAATTCGGGATTTTACGCGGATCGAACGGCCACTGATAGCCCTTGAGAAAAACATCCGTCAGCAGCTTGCCCGGTGAAGGAAAGTATTCGTTCAGGAATTCGCGTTCGTCATTTCTGTCCCGGTCGGTGCTGATATAGCGCGGCAGCACCTGCTGGTACGTGCCGGAAACATTCCAGCGAAATTTTGTCGATGCCAGTCCATATTGCGATTCCGTTAAATTGCGGGCCACCGCACCCATTTCCAGCGCCAGACCAATAGCGCCGATCTGCACCAGTGGATAGACTGAAGTTTTGTATAAACCGCCTGGGCCGCCCACACCAAAAACGACGTTATCCGCCTTGAAAAAACAAAGGCCAAAGGTCTCATCATCCAATTTAGATTTGTCAAGCGCAATGAGGCCGACAGCCCGGTCTCCATCCGCGAGGAGAGCGACGACGTCGTATTCATCGAAAATGCGAATATTTTTCTTTTTCACTTCATCGTAGAGGCGCTGGAACATTTGGCTCGAAGTCCACGGCCCGGCCGAGGTTGCGCGCTGCCGGGGGTCGTGATCGGTTTTATAACCCACGAATCCACCAAATGAGTTGTGTGGAAACTGCACCCCAATCTGGGCAAGGTGGAAAAACTCTTGTGCGGACATGGTTGCCTCGATGAGCGCCAGATCGCCGTGCATGGAGCCGCCGTTATAGAGCGACTCGGCCATATCATAAGGCGAGTCCGGTTCCTTGCCGCTGACAGACAATTTGTAATATGTCTGTTTATCCGAGCCGGTGTTGTTGGAAGTACCGCCGCCGATTTTTTCCGTAACAATAGCAATGTCCGTGTGTCCGAACGAAACCAGATGGTCGGCACAATTTAAAGAAGCCGCGCCGCTGCCGACGATCACCGTATCCAGTTCATAACAAGGGAAATCGAGTCCCTCAATATTAATTGATGTTTTCTCCATTCAAAACTCCGTTTATTAAAAAATACTTCCGGTCTTCGGTTTCCGTTCTTCGTCTATAATCTTGGTAAATGAAAACCACCATCTACATTAATCACCTCGCCGGTGGAATAGGAAAGATAGCCAAGCGCCATGGCCAAAACAGCCTGCGCAATGTCGTCCGGTTTGCCCCATCGTTTTATCGGCAGCAAACCTTCTTCTATTAACTTGTCGTATTTCTCTCTGACGACATGGGTCATATCCGTAGCAATAATACCCGGTCTGATTTCATAGACCAAAATATCATATTCCGCAAGCCTGTCGGCGTAGAGTTTTGTCATCATACTCACACCTGCTTTGGAAATACAGTATTCCCCCCGCGCCGGAGACGAGGCATAAGACGACAGAGAAGCAATATTGACAATTTTAAAATCCCGCTGCGGGGTTTCTTTTTTCTGTTCGATCATCCAGTTTGCAACCCCCTGGGTAAGGAAATATGGGCCTTTGAGATTGATGCCGAGAACGCGGTCAAAACTTTCTTCTGTAGCTTCGAGAATATCCAGTCTCTGCTTTGGCGCCACACCGGCGTTATTCACCAAAAGATCGAGGCGGCCAAAATGCCCGCGAACGGTGTCGATTAACCTTTTTCGATCTAGGGCCGAAGAAATATCGGCTTGCACATACAAAACATCAACGCCTTTAGTCCTGATCGTGTCCAGTGTTTCAGTAATTTCATTTTGTTGAAAAACATCATCGATGACGATATCAAAATTGTTTTCAGCTAATCTTTCTGCAATTCTTCTGCCGATGCCACGCGCGGCACCTGTGATCAATGCAACCGGTTTGTCCATTTTACGACCTCATTGTGTTAAATTAATCATTTTATCCTTTTGCCGCCTTGGCGCGCCAGGAAACTTGAAAACCCGGACATAAATAACAAACAATATAAAATTATTCAATTTGCTAATCAAGCAGTTTCTGAATTTTGGGGTAACACAACACTTCTTTGCCGAAATGAATGAGAAACTTGACATAATTGATTAATTTTTGTATACTCAAAGGCCATGTTATAAAATAAAATGAGAGCAAAATGATGTAATGACCCAACCCCTGGATTTTCCTTCAACAGACCCAGGGTAAATAATAGAGAATACCATTTAAGGAGAAAGCCGAATGCCAGAAGAAATGGGAAAAATCAGCCGATTTGTTAAACATCTTTCGGACGACGAGAACAAGCTACTGGTTAAATTACGACAAAGGCGTGCGGCTAAAAATATTAACAAAGAATACCAGGAGCATTTATCAAAAGGGGATCGTATTGCCGATGCTCTTGCGGATACTATCGGATCATGGAGATTTATTATTTTGCAGTCCATTATCCTGGTAGTATGGATGATTCTCAATCTGGTGGCATGGATGCATCATTGGGATCCCTATCCATTTATTTTGCTCAATTTGACACTGAGCTTCCAGGCCGCATATTCAGCACCGGTTATTATGATGAGCCAGAATCGTCAGGAAAAAAAGGACCGTCTTCGCTCCATCAACGATTATGAAGTCAATCTGAAAGTAGAAGTTGAAATCCAAAAATTGCATGAAAAAGTTGACATGCTTTTAGAAGGAATGAGGAAAGTTGAAAAAGCATAACCCGGAAATTGCCGAGTCAAGATCATTAATAAAACAGAGAGAGAAACATGAAAAAGTCAAAATTTCAATCAAATAAAAAAAAGCCCAACCTGGAAATAAACAAACCTTCGGAAACGCAGCGCAAAACGCCTCATTGGAATTTTCTGTTATGGTATATTCTGATGACAATCATTTTTTTCTATTTTTTTCAAAACTCCATGCGAACAAAACGGGAAGTCATTCCATACAGCCAATTTCAGGAGTATCTAAAAAATAGCCAAATCGATACATGTGTTGTCAGCCAAAAGAATATAACCGGAATCTTGAAACTAAAGGATAAAAAAACGGGAAAACCCCGCCATTTTATTACGGTGCCGTTATTAAACAGTGATCTTGCTTCTCAGTTGGAACAGCATAATGTAAAATTCAGTGTCAAAGCAGGCAGCAGCATGCTAACCCTGTTATTGATTAACTGGGTGCTGCCGATTTTTTTCTTTGCTATAATCTGGATTTTTATTTCCCGAAAGATGGGAAAGGCCGGGACAAATTTTCTCAACCTCGGTCAAAACAAAGTGCATATTCATGCGGACAATTTGCCCCAGGTTACGTTTAAGGATGTTGCCGGTGTTGCGGAAGCGAAACAGGAACTACAGGAAAGCATCGAGTTTCTTAAAGAGCCGGAACATTTTCAACGGCTGGGGGGAAGAATGCCCAAAGGCGTCCTTTTAGTCGGGCCCCCGGGAACAGGAAAAACATTATTGGCGCGCGCGGTTGCCGGTGAATCCCATGCTCCTTTTTTCAACATCAGCGGCTCTGATTTTATTGAAATGTTTGTGGGCCTGGGTGCAGCACGGGTTAGAGATTTGTTCGAGCAGGCCAGGCAAAAATCTCCATGCATTATATTTATTGATGAATTGGATGCTATCGGACGATCCAGAGGCGGCCCCATGGTTATGGGCGGCCATGATGAACGGGAACAAACCCTCAATCAACTCCTGGTGGAAATGGATGGTTTTGATCCGACTACCGGCGTGGTCGTTATGGCCGCAACCAACAGACCCGAAATCCTGGACAAAGCATTACTGCGCGCCGGCCGTTTTGATCGCCAAATCATCGTTGATAAACCGGACTTGAAAGACCGGAAAGAAATCCTTGAAATTCACATACGGAAATTAAAGCTGGCCAAGGATATTGATCTTCAAGTTATCGCCCAGCGCACACCCGGATTTGTCGGCGCCGATCTGGCCAATGTCGCCAATGAAGCCGCTATTCTCGCGGCGCGGATGGATCATAAAGCCGTAATGATGATAGATTTTGAAGCGGCTATCGACCGGATTATTGCCGGGCCTGAAAAGAAAAACAGAACCCTAGGGCCGAAGGAAAAGCATTGTGTGGCTTTTCATGAGTCCGGGCACACCTTGGTCGCTGAAATAGTCCCGAACGGCGAACCTGTTCACAAGGTTTCCATTATTCCTCGGGGCATGGGCGCTCTAGGTTACACCTTGCAACTGCCGGTGCAGGAAAAATTCCTGTCGACCAAAAAGGAGTTGGAGGATCAGATCGCCATTCTGTTGGGTGGACGAGTTTCCGAAGAAATTGTCTTCGGGGATGTATCGACAGGGGCGCAAAACGATTTGGAAAGAGCGAGTGAAATTGCGCGCAGCATGGTCTGTCAACTGGGAATGAGTGAAAAACTGGGGCCGCTGACATTTGGCAAAAAACAGCAATTGCAATATCTCGGCGTGGAGTACGGCGAAGAAAAAAATTACAGCGAAGAAACCTCCCGCCTGATTGATTCTGAAGTAAAACAGATCATCGAAAAGAACCACAAACGTGCACGACAGATTTTGCTGGATAACAGAAAAACGCTCGATGCCTTGGCGGCCTTGCTGGAAGAAAAGGAGGTGATCAGCGGGGAAGAAGTGAAAGAGGTGATGGAAAAAACTAAAAATGCAGAAAATATGCAAAGAC
The DNA here is from genome assembly GCA_011682565.1 of Actinomycetota bacterium. GTDB lineage: Bacteria > Zhuqueibacterota > Zhuqueibacteria > Residuimicrobiales > Krinioviventaceae > Hydrothermomicrobium. Next base: position 7,984 of record JAACEJ010000049.1, read on the forward strand.
CTCAGCAATAAATATTTTCAGCGAGGAACGGAGCGATAGTTCATCCCGAATTATCGGGAAAGCGATCTTAAAAAAAACTGCACCTTGGCCGACATCCAGATTGCTTCGCTTCGCTCGCAATGATATTTTAAGACTTTTTACGAGAAACTCATGAATACATTATTCCAGGCAAAACGAGGAAATGAAATTCCAAAGCATTATTGGCTTTTTCTAATATCCAATAATGTTTGAGGAATGCTGGAAAGTCACGCTTTGATTTCACGAACCGCATACTTTATCAATTGCTTCAAGAAGATCGGTGGGCTCGACCGGTTTGTCAAATATTTTCACAATACTATCGATCTCGGAAACTCTTTGATTAATAGCTGCCGAATTCACTTTCCCGGAAACGATGATAACCGGCGTTGCTGCATTCAGAGCGATTTTCTTTTTTTTCTCCAAAATTTGAAAACCCGTTTTCCAGCCGTCCGGGGGGAGTATTATATCTAAAAGAAGAACATCAAAGATTTCGTTTTTTAAGGCTTCGATTGCCTCTGCCTGGTTGCGAGCCTGTTTAATGATATAGTTTCTTTGCTCAAGAAGGTTTTTAAAAGCAAGACGTACATTCACTTCATCATCAACGATTAACACCTTTCTCATTATGCTCTCCTCATTTTAATTTTGCACAATCCTAACGCACCTTAAAACATGCGTCGCACAATCACATTATTGGCGCATCAGCCAAATTCTGGATCGCCCGGGCAAAGTCAAATGCAGTTGCCCCCCTCGACTTTCAATTTTTTCACCTGTAAATCCGTCAGCAAATGAGCCTGCATTCGCCGCAGAAAAAGTTACGCTCGTCTCTTTTTGATTGTAATTTTGGATGAACCAGCCGGTTTGTCCCAACGGCTGCAACGTCACTCTCGTCGGGGCATCCAGTTTCAACCCCAATTTTGAGTTAAAGACTTGCCGAATGGTATTTGCCCAGGATTGAGAAATATCGAGCAGTTGCAACCGGCGGGGACAAAGCAAAACCTCGCCGACAGCATCAAAATCGGCTTGGGAAAATGTATGCGTATCGAGGACAAAGACATTGTCCTTTTTTGTCAAAAAAGGAATTTTGCCGTTTCCGACCTTTGCCGACAAAAGCACATTTGCATTTATTGTTTTTAGTTTTGCTTCCAAACCAAGAGGCGCGTGCATGGGGGAAATTCGTATCGGCCAGCCCAAACCGGCTATTTCAGCCAACTTTTTTCCGTCTTTTGCATTAGCCAGAAATCCCGCTGTGAAAATGATCGTTGCTTTTTGCTGCAATGAATTTTGCACCTTTGCCACAATAGCCGAGTCAGCCGCAGCCTGAGTCGGCAGGAAAACCACCCTGGCATTTGCCGGATATTCGGAAACAGGTACCAACGGTACACCAAGCATACCGATATAATCCATGATATACAAATCACCGCCGGCATCACTGTTTGGCGGTTTGTAAGCGGCTACACCGGTGACGGGATGTTCCGCCACAGCCTTGGCCAAATCCGCCAGCTTTGCAAAATTCATTCGCAGCAGATGATGGCCGGGATGTCCGTTGACAAAATCAAAATAGTTAAAAAGTATAATTTCTTTTGCCCCGGCAAGAACCGTCTGATAAGCCTGTTCGATAAAGTCCCTGGCGTCACAATCGCCGTGATCGAACCAGGCGCCGCCGATTTTGTTTCCGGCAATAGAACTGAGCCAGCGATAATTGACAAAACCTTCATAAGGCTGGACAAAACCATAGCGCTGCGTGTATTGCCCGCGCGTTTCTGTACCGACCCAAACCTTGTCGAATAATTTTGGTTCCCGGGCGACATCATATCCGAAAAGGTGAAAACGGTCATACCATTGTGGGTACTTTATAATTATCGTAATATTCGGATTTACTTCTCTTGCCGGCTTGATGATGATTTTTTCGGCCAAATCGACTAGTAGATCGCGGCGGTATTGTGACCAACTACGAGTTCCTTTGGCAGCCCTGGATTCGGCACTGGTGTCCGCCGTGCAGAAAAAATCATCGATAATAAACGTATCAAATACCTTTGCACCCATGCGTACGACTTTTTCTACATCTTGCTGCGTTTTTTTATTCTGCCAGTTAAACCAGCCCAAACGTGCTTTCTGGCGAACGCCAAAATTTTTACCCGGCACTGTAGCAATTCCGCCTGCGACTTGAATATTATTCTCAAGAAAATAATCCCGCACTTTTTCCAGCAACTGTTGATCCACAACAAGTCCGCCGCGGTAAACTTCAATGTACGCTTTGGTGATGCCATTGCAGCGCAGTAAAGAAATGGACTCCCTCCTGCCGGCCTCGCTGCTGAGCAGACTATTTACAGCCTGAGCGGTAATATACACGCTGAGTTGCAGATCGTTTTGGTGTGTCTTTGCAAAGCTGAACACATCATCGATCTTTTGGTTTTTTTGTTGACAGGAAGATAAAATCAGGACAAAAGCGGAAACGAACAGGATGGAAAAACGCCACGTTTTATTCATCGTTATTCTCCGTTAATTAATGAGCTGCTAACCAAATTGGGTCAGAGGAGGCCATTGACCGCCATAAAACATCTTGACAGTTACAATTCACTTAAAGAACGAAATAAATGTGTAAATTGCAAATCCTAAAAGAGCGAGAGCGATGATAATGAACATTTTTTTAAACGTTTCATTTTTAAATTGGTGGTGATATTTGTCCACGTAGCGAATGAGAAGAAAATACCACGTGCTTGCACCAAGTCCGGTAGAAAATGCAAAAACAACAGGGTCAATTTCGTTTTGTGCTACCCAATGATGTGTAGTCGCAAAGCCTGCTACGGCCAGCCAGAATGCATACAAGGCGGGATTTGTGAGATATAAAAAAAGCGCCGTAATGATCGGACGATGCGCTGCGGAAATTGTGTCCCTTGATTGTGGTTTTTGAAAATGTCGTGCTTGCTTGAAAAGGCGTATACTCATACCTGTAAGCAGCACAATCGCAAGGACCTTTATAAATGGCAAAACTTCAGAAAAATTAAAGGCAAGATGCGAGAAACCGATCAGGGCAAGATACACATAGACGACATCTAATGACGCCGAAGTTAATCCAACTAAAAAGCCGTGCCAAAAGCCTCGTTTAACAACCTGGGAAATAGCAAACAGATTGAGCGGCCCCACAGGAACAGAAGCAATAAATCCAACTACGAAACCGAATATGATCATCATTATTTTTCGAATATTTGTATAG